>CANGMH010000018.1 GCA_947454005.1 Verrucomicrobiota bacterium | reverse complement strand
GGATCTCCTCCCGCTTCGCCGCAGGCGTCCACACCCGCCCCTTCGTGTCGACCTTCAGCGGGGCCATCGTTCCAGGCATCAACGTCATATCCCCAACACCATGACCCTCACGCCCCACTGTGCATACTGGCGCTACAGGTGACGCTTACCGATCTGCGGCTCCCCGCCGGAAGCACCGAGGCGGAAGGCATCAGACGGCGGGACAACTTCTAAGTACCACAACAGAAGCGTCCAAGGAGGCAGGTTGTGCATGACTCCGACCGGCTGTTGGAAAACGTCTGTTTGCCATTGGAGTCGCGTTTCGTTTTGTTGTCCTCGGCATCTGAGATGCCTGTTGGAGGGTATTTTACAGTCGATGCGTTCGGGCCCGCGAGGTCCTGCTCACGCGTTCGCCGGTCCATCCACGGCCGGACGTTCCGACAACTTGGCCGTCCGGACCCGATTGTACCACGTCAGGACCAGCATCGTGCTGGGTCCTACCCGGTCGGGACCGCGTATTCTTGTCCGTCCAAACCCACCGAGCTCCTCGCACGATCCAGAGACCACTTCGACACGCTTCTGAAGCTTCTGGCTGCTCTGATGACCGAGGCTCCGTGTCGTGCGGGCATCGAGTCCTTTTATCGACCGCGCCTCTTTCTGGCGACGTGCGGCGTGATTGCGTCGTCCCTTCAGAACCCGACCATCTCGGCGATGATGTGGCACTTATCACCGGTCAACGTTTCTGGTGCCTGCTGCGTCAGGTCGATCTGCCGGGACTGCAGCTGGGTGGCTCTCTTGGATTAACTCGTCCCGGGGGCCGTCGACACCATCGCCAGCGCGCTCGATCCGATGCGGTTCACTTTCAGTACCTGGAGTCCGAAGCTCCGGCGGGCCTCCCGGCCATTGCCCCTGCGGGCCAGCTGCGCCAGCGGATCCGTGGTGCTCCAGCGCGTCGCGTTGTTCCGCCTACGGCCTTGGAAATCGGCACCCAGGTTCCCGGGATCTCCGTCGTATGGGATCTTCCGGGCATCCTGCGGCTGGAAGCTCTTCAGACTTCCCCACGCACCGATTTTGGACCCATCCACCGTGAAATGCGCTTCGCTGGTTGAGTCGTTCGCTCGGCCCATCGCCACAACGCGGGCCAAGAACATCTTTGAAACGTTGTGCATCAGCAGCCGCTCCCAGCTGTTGGACAGGGTGCTGTGGTCCCAGACCTCGTCCGGGAGCGTTAGAACCGGGAACCAGCAGAAGAGGGGGGATGTGCTCCGGGGCCTCGACAAAGGGCGTCTCGCTGCGGACGGCAAACAGGGCCCGGAGCTCCTTCGTTCTGAGCAGCCTCCCAGGTGGGATCGAAATGCGGTCCTCGCTGGCTTAGATCTCGCCGAAGAGCCGCGACAGATCCTGAAGCACGGCGTCCGTCAAAACCGTGATCCTTCGCGACGGGATGGGCCCTCGGCACCCCGCTCTCTGGAGAGATCAGGCAGGACATGTCGGCCTGCGTATCAAGGTGTCCACGCATCCTAGTCGGACGAACCAACCCATAGCCTCTTCACCATCGCACAAAGGCGTTCCGATGAACTGTTCGGCCAATGACGATACCCGGCGGGCACCGGATCGCTCACGGCCATCTCCAGGTCATCCGTTGGCACGGATATTTGATTCAGTGGATCTGCACCTCCCGGGAGCACCGTCTATCGTCGTGCCCCGGCCAACTCACGGCCCCTCGGAATCATGGTGGGTCTCAACAGAAGATAGACGATCACGACAGGAATGATTCCAAGCGCGATAAGATTGCTGTAGTAGGTGGAGAGCGAAAGGCGGAAGAAATAGGCACTCATGATGGTCAGGAAATACCGGAATACGCACAATTCGTCGCGCCGCTCCAACATCCTGCATGCAACACCGACCGTGACGGCGTACAAGAACGACATCAAAAGAACACCCGGCAGCCCGCCGACGATCAGTCCCTCCCCTGTGATCGCATATGTCCGGACAACATTCGAGGCGCTGATATCCTCGTTGAACAGCTTCATGGTGACGTCCGGTTCAAACGCATAGTATGGCTTTGAAGGCCACACGAAACGGGGGACCATGGACCCCACGAATGCTGAGAAATGTTCGACGTTTTCTTCGATGCTGTTCGCACCCAACCGTTCATAGTATATCATCCCGAACGCCAGCGGTTCGAACGTGTCGGTCGCGGCTTGCATCAGCTGCCCCGATGATTCGTCCCCGACCAGGCTCTCGATGCTGTCGACCTGCCCGAGCCGGGCCAAATGGAGCACCAGGAACAAAAGCAAGGCCCCAGCTGCGCTTAGTAGGATCACCTTCTTCGAGAACTGCCTGATCTGGTCGTTGTAGTACAAGGCGATGATCCCGAAATTCATCAGGACTGTGGTCCTTGCAAAATACCCCGCGGTGCTTTCAAGCATCGAGGACCCGATGTACCCGAGCAAAAACGGGAACCTTCTCCGTTTTTCCAGCAGACCGATCAACAGAAACGCGACCGGCGCCAGTCGACTGGAGAGCCAATCAAGCAGACGACCGGCAAAGCCACCGCTCGTTTGCAGGTTCCCCGCCCCCCGGTCCGCACCGAACATTCTCGCACCATCGGTATCCCACATCTCCGCCGTGATGTTCCCGGATGTGAAATAGTTCTCCAATCCAGCAAGAGGGTTGAGCGTGCCGATCTTCTGCCAATATTTCACGTAGTTTGCCACCATCGTCGCGAGAAGGAAGACGATGATGACGGTTTGTACGCCGCCCATGGCCACCAGCGCATTCCGCTGCACATCATCCCGGCCGGGTCTCGGGACCAGGATGTTCACAACCCAGAACCCGCCGAGCAATCCGATATAGCATAGGATCGCCATTGTGCTATAAAACAGATCGGAATCCAAGCCGAACGACCGATACGCCTCGGCCATGGAGACAAGGTGCATACAGGCCACCAAAGTGATGAGGAGATGCACATCGCTCGCCGAGGACCTGATCAGCTTGAGCTTGAACCCGCACCACCAGAATATGACGGCCAGCAGGATGTGGAATGCCGTGTTCATGGAAGATTATGCACCCGGATCCTGGCCTCGGCTCAGTTGTTTGATGTGTTGGTCGTGCCTGTACCGGTCGCAACAGTAGAAGCATAGGCGCCGCAGGTGCCCGGGCCCCATGGCCACCAGGGCGCGCCAATGGCGACCGAGCTTGTCACCGACTCCAATGGTCCGGGTGAGCGCGATCTCGGAGGCCCGCGTCCGGGCCGCGTCCAGCTCGCCGGAACTCAGCCTGTCCTGCACCTCGGCAACCGCCCGGGCGTCGGCGAGCAGGAACCGCTGCAGGAATGTCGGGCTGCGTACCAGTCCTCCGATCGCGGCGGGCAGAGCGGGGTCGCGCAGGAGCTCATGAAGCAGCGCCCCACGCGTCTGTTTCAGCCGGTGCGCCTGCGAAGAGAGGTTGGAATAGGCCCCGCTTCGGAAGGTGTTGCGCCAATCGAAGAGAACCTCCGGCAGCACGGTGAAAGTGAATCCGCCCGCCAACGCCTGCCAGAGGAGCAGAACGTCGTCGCCGATGCCGGCCGCCGGGGTGTAGCGCAGCGCGGCAAACACCCGGCGGTGGACGGCCATCGTGAAAGGATGATGCGACCACATGGGCACGGCGTCGTAATGGAAAAGTTCGGGCCAGGGCGACCCGTTGTCGAGGCGGTAGCGCATCAGGCGCGTACAGCCATAGGTGAATACCCGCTGACCGTCCTCATCGATCACGTCGTAGCCGAATCCGTACAGATCTCCTCCCGGAGCGCGCTGGAACCAGCCGCGCAGAGCATCGAGAGCGCCCGGTTTCAGGCGGTCGTCGTCGCCGAGCAAGATGAGCCATTCGCCGCGGGCGATCTCCACGAGGGCGTTTCGGTTGTCGGACCAGCCGAGATTTCGGGGCTGGATGACGAGCTGCAACCGACCGGCCGCTGTGAGGTCGGCGAGGACCGCGGCTATCTCGGCGCTCTTCGGTGAAGCGTCGTCCGAGATGATGATCTCGACGTCCGGACCGGCATTGGCCAGCAGAGACTCGACCGTTTCCCGGATCATCTCGGGCCGATTGTACGAAGGGATCAGGAGCGAGAACTGGATGGAACTGGACATCAGCGACGGAGTGATGGCTCTACTGAACCGGTTTCCAAGGATTTTTGACCTTCACCTGGCAAGAACGCAATTGGAACACGCCTGAACGCCGGCGAGGCGACCGCTCCTCCGGCTCGAGATCAGGGCCGGTCAGGGGCTTGCGCGCTGTAAGGCTCTCGGACCCAGCGGTTGATCGCGAAATCAAACCGTCGAATGACACGCGCAGGCTGGCCGACGGCGATCGAAAAATCCGGGATGCTTTTGGTGACAACGGCATTTGCACCAATCATGCAATGTCGTCCGATCACCACGCCGGGCTGGACGACCGCGCCGATGCCGATGACAGAATGGTCGCCTATGGAGACCGGTGCGGTGCGGATGGGTTGGTCCACGATGGGCAGCGCCGGATCGTCGTATGGATGCCAGATGTCGAAGATGCCCACGTACTCCGTGACCGCGACTTTGCGGCCGATGGTGATACGTTCGCCGCACACTAGATGAAGCCCCTGCTCAAACGTGCAGTCGTCCCCGATGACCACGACAGGTGCGGCCGGCCGGCCTTTATAATCCATGACCGCCTCCAGCCGTGCTCCTTCTCGGATCTGGATCCGCGCACCGAGGAAGAATCGTTCAGGATGCCGTAGGAACAAAGGCCGGCCAAGAAAGCAATGAGGCCCCATCGCGCCAAAGAGATGGCTATAGTAGCCGCGCGTCACCGCCCGTCGCCGGAGATTCTGCCAGCGCAGGTGCAGCCGGTGCACCGCGAGCGCCCATGTCGCTGCAGCCGGAACGGGTGGGTCACTGCGCATGGACGGCGGACGGCAGGCGGTTATGGTTCAACATCAGGTGCCACGAACGGCACGCGAGCCAGATCGCCGGCAAGATGGACCCTGCGAACATCGCCAGCGGCACACCGTTCAGGCCCCACCAGCCGGAGAAGGGCCATAGCAGCAGAAGGACCAAGACGAGGTTCATCAAAGAGGGGCCGATGAAGGCGTTGCCGATGCTGGCCAGGACCGGCGTGGCAAAGGCCGCGTTGGAGACAAGAAGGCCGAACACGAGCAGCACGAGCCCGAGCATTTTCGGGCCCAGATAGCCACCCGGGCCGAGCCACAACGGCATGAGCACCGGGGCGAGCAGCCACACCGTCAGCGCCCCCACCGCATAGCCGATCACCGCGAGACCGACCCCGCCCAGAAAGAGCCGGCGATGGGACCGGTAATTCCGCGTGGCCCACGCACGGGCGACATAGGGATACACGGTCTGTGGTATCAGGCTGGCGACCGTGCATAGCAGGGTTCCCACCCGGACCAACGGGGCGTACTTCGATACCAATTCCGGACCAAACCGGCGTTCTATCACGAAGATGCCGGCATTCATGACCACATAGCCTATGAGGGCGAGCCCGGTCAGCTTGGCGGTCTCCAGGACCAGTTGATACCTTTCGGCCGATTCGCTAAGCTTCGATGCCCCATCAACCCGACCCCAAGGTTCGAACAGCCGGCGCCAGAAAGAACCGCGTTTCGAACCTCCACCCAACGCTGCTCCGCCAAACCGGTGAAGGAGGTATTCGGCCAGACCCAGCATGACCAGGTTCTGAACCATTGAAACCAACCCGAGACCGAGGAGACCGAAACCGCGGCTCAAGCTGAACCAGACCATCACTGCTCCGGCCAAGCTTGTCGCGATCCGGGTCACTTTGTCCCAGCCGACCTCACCCAGGCCATTGAGCACGGCAAATCGTGAGGTGGCATCCAAGCCACAGACGACACCGAGGGAGTAAGCCACCCAGCTTGCCGCGGCCAAAGGCCCGAGATGGTTCTGGCGCGCCACAGGCTGCAGGTATCCGAGAAAGATCAACAACCCGGACACCAACAGACCGCCAACCATCTGCAGCGTGAGCCGACGGATGCTATCTAGCCTGACAGCCGCGGCCTGACCGTGCGAACCGCCGATCTGCTGCGCCGTGAAACGAGCCACAGCCGGGGAGATCGCCCCTTGCGCCAGCATCAGGAACCCCCCGGCCGTTACCGACAGCATCCAAAATCCGGCAACGGTTTCCGGCAGGTAGTGGAGGAAATAGTGGATGTTCAACAGGCCGACCACGCCATCGACACCGGTGCTCACCACTCCAGCCCCCACCCCGAAGATGATCTTCTTTCTGGCCATGGACGGATCAGGAACTTGTCTCAACTGCTTCCAGGCGGGCGATCACCCTCACGACCCCGCACCGACGGAGACTTTCAGCCATCTGGAAGTCGCTGGGTCGAACCTCTTCACCAGACGGGCCGGACAGCCGGCGACCATGGAGAAACTTGGGAACGAGCGAGTCACCACGGAGTTTGCCCCCACCACGCAATGTGCGCCGAGTTCCACGCCGGACATGATGACGGCCCGGTATCCAAGGAAGCAACCGGGGCCGATCAACACCGGCCCCTTGGTTTCAAGCGGCTGCTTCAGGATCGGGCCGGCGTTCGGATCATATCCGTGGCTGTTGTCCGAGATGTAGACCTGCTCGCTCAGCACGCATCCATCTTGGATTTCGATCCGGTATGTGCAGACCAGATGGACGTGGCGACCGATGTAGACGCCATCGCCTATGACGAGTGACGGACGGAAACTCTGTTCACCCCAAGCCTCCAAACATTCGATCAGGCTGTGGCTGCGGATGAAGGAGCCCTCACCGACCCGGAGACACCTCGCGCCCGAAATCTCCCGCGGCAGGGCGATCCTTGAACCGGCTCCACATGCTCCGATCCCCCAAGGATAGCGTCGCAGCAAGAGGCGAGCGAAACGCTTTAGTTGGTTGAATCTCTGCACGAGGTTATGTATACCGTGGCTTATCGTTGACGGTGAGGTCCGGTCGCTTGCCTTACACGGGGCGGAACCATATGAGGGAGCATGGTTGCTATCTCACCGACAATCGAACGGAGAAAAAGTTTCGCCGCCACGCGTGTATGCCACCAATCCCTCATCGACCCAGCCGGGCAGCCACCCCAAAGAGATAGCGGGCTTGGGCGGACGGCACCCCTCTCAGACCACACCACACGGAAAAGGGCCTGAGCAGGAGGAGAACAGGGTTGTGGTTGAGGAGAGGGTCCCAGCTAGCCGTCCGGTCCAACCCACAGAGGCATCTAAACCGGGACCAATGGTCACAGTGGTCCCGCTGCCGGACCCGGTTCCCGTTGGCCCTTTCCCCTCAGCCAGAATCCGGCGAGACCCAACATGATGAGGCTCTGTAGGAGGAAGCTGACGCCGAGCCCTGACAGACCAGATCCATAGCGGAGGCTCAACCAGGTGAGCAACGCTCCAAGGGTGCTGGTGACGATGCGGGTTACCTTGTCCAATCCGACCTCCCCGAGACCGTTGAGCATGGCGAAGCGCGCGGAGGCGTCCGGGGCGCAGGCCAAACCAGGCGCTTAGGCGCACCAACTGGCACCCGCGCCAAACCCGAGACGCTGGTCGCGCGCAACCGGCCAGAGGTAGCCCACGAAGGCAAGCACGCCCGCTGCCGACAACAGCACCATCAGACGAGCGGTCGGTCGGCGTACGCTCGCAAGGCCACCGGCTCCAACGCCGGCACTGCCCGCTTGTCGGGCGGTGAAACGGGCGACCGACGGAGCGAGTGCTCCCTGGGCCAACATCAGGGAACCGCCCGCCGTGAGCGCCAGAAACCAGTGCCCCGACACCGCTTCCGGCAGATATCGGCGCAGGAAGTGGATGTTGACCAAGCCGGCCAGGCCATCCACCGCCGTGCTGATCACGCCGGCACCGACAACGGACATCATCTTGCGTCTGGCCATGTGTGATTTTTACCGCGGGAGGAAAGTCCGATCCGAGCCCGTTCAGCGGTCGACGAGCGCAGCCTCGACCGCGGTCAACCAACAGTGAAGCACCAAGGTATGGATCTCCTGCACGCGGGCCGTCGTGTCGCTGGGAACGATGACTTCGTGGTCGGCAAGGCCGCGGCATCGTCCACCGGACTTCCCCAAAAGAGCGATGCTCTTCAAGCCGCGAAGGCGGGCCGATTTCAGCGCCTCCACAAGGTTCGCGGAGTTGCCGCTCGATGAGAAGACGACCAGCACGTCTCCTTGGCCACCCAACCCCTCGATCTGCCGCGAAAACAGCCGGTCGAACCCGTAATCGTTCCCGATGCACGTGAGGAGCGTCGGATCAGCACAGAGACAGACGGCCGGGAGGGAACGCCGATCCTGGATGAACCGTCCCATCAGCTCCTCGGCCAGATGCAGTGCATCCGCGGCGCTCCCCCCGTTGCCCGCGGTGAGCACCTTGCGCCCGGCTGAAAGGGCCCGGACGAGCTCGTCGCCCGCGGCCGCGATCCCCGGGGCGAGGGTTTTCGATCGTTCAGCGGTGACGATCAGATCATCCAACTGTCGGGAAATCTCGTTAGTCATCTGTGGATTTGAGAGACAAATGCAAGCCGAGGGGAACGGTCGCGGTTCCTGCGTGGGAAGGCGGAGAGTGGGCGCCGGCCCGACAACTCACGACCCGACCGCCATTCCCGCGAGGTCCCGATCGGACCGGCTCATGACGAGCCGGTGCTGCACCTCGGTGGCCCGACGGAGGCAGCGCTGGTTAAACACGGTCACCTCGGCAAGCGGTGCCCGTGACGGGATGCTGGCCACTTCGGCCAGCAGCCACTCCTTGGGTCCGCCCGCCTGGATCACGAGCGGGCCACATGATGTTCGGCCGACCTTCCGAGCGCATCGGTCGCAAAGCGGGGTTGGACCCAAAAGCCGGGCAAGCTGGGGCACATCGCTGCTCCACCCACCAAAACCATCGCTTTCGCAGCGATGACGACGGTTTCAGCCGCGAAGGCGGTGTGATCGACCGCGAGACTCCTGGCAGCCCGGCGGATGAACGGTGGCGCGGTTTCGCATCACAGCAGAAGTATCAATGAGCGGGTATCAGTGACCATTGACCATTGACGATTCCGGACGGGACCAACATCCGACCGATCAGTTTGCCGTCTTTCCGGACACGACCTCGTGCGCCCATGCCTCGTTGGCGAGGTACCAGCCTACCGTCTCGCGGATACCTGTCTCGAAGGTGTGCTCCGGACGCCACCCGAGTTCTTGGTCGATCTTCGATGCATCGATCGCGTAACGGCGGTCGTGGCCGGGACGGTCCTTGACGAAGGTGATGAGACCGCGGGAGGTCCCTGGAGAACGCCCCCGGGCATCGTCCACGAGGTCGCAGATCAACTCCACGATGAGGAGGTTCGCCCACTCGTTGTGCCCTCCGATGTTGTAGGTGTCGCCCAGACGACCGCGACCGAGCACCTCCCAGAGGGCCGCGCAGTGGTCGCCCACGTAGAGCCAATCGCGGACGTTCATGCCATCGCCGTAGATCGGTATCGGTTTCCCGGCGAGGGCCTTCTGGATCACCACCGGGATCAGCTTCTCCGGGAACTGGAACGGCCCGTAGTTGTTCGAGCAGTTGGTGATGACGGTCGGCAAGCCGTAGGTGTGGTGGTATGCCCGGACCAGCAGGTCGCTCGACGCCTTGCTGGCGGAATAGGGCGAGTTGGGCGCGTACGGCGTCGTCTCCGTGAACAGACCCGTCGCACCGAGCGACCCGTAGACCTCGTCGGTCGAGACATGTAGGAAACGGCGCCCGCCGTCCACGCCATTCCAGGCCTCGCGGACGGCTTCCAACAGGTTGAAGGTGCCGACGATGTTCGTCTGGATGAAATCCCCCGGCCCGCTGATGGACCGGTCCACGTGGGATTCCGCGGCGAGATGCATCACATGGGTGATGCCATGCCCTCGGACGACGCGCCGGACCGATTCCTTGTCCCGCAGGTCCACCTTCTCGAACACGTACTTTGCGTCTTGGTCGACGCCCCGCAGGTTGGCGAGATGGCCGGCGTAGGTCAGACAATCCATGTTGACCAAACGGTCCACTTCGGGGCGACCGATGATATTCCGGATCAAGTTGGAGCCGATGAAGCCGGCGCCACCGGTTACGAGAAGGTTCATGCTAGAGTAGGTTCTGGTGTTTGGGATCGGTCGGGACGGAGGTCCCGGTTCAACGTGACACCTCAGGGATCCAGTTCTTGAGCGACTGCTCCAATGCTTCGTCGACCGGACGGATCCGCACGCCGGCGGCGAGAAGTTTGCCGGAATCGAGGACGCAGTTGGAACGGGGCGTCTTCGCGGCGGTCTGGTAGAACTCCGCGTCATCGCCCCAGTACTCGAACGTGCGATGCGGCGCGACGTGCCTGCGGACGAGTTCGACCACGTCACGCGTCGTCACCCACCCGGGATTGGTGACGTTGTAGATCCCCCAAGGGACCCGCTTTTCCCAGCAATCGAGGCACGCGCTCGCGTAGTCCCCGCGGTGGGAGACGGAGTTGACGTTGTCGTAGACCTTGGCGTAGCGCTGGACCTTGCTGAGGTAGTTGCGCGCGTTGTCCCGCCCGTCGAACGGGATCCGCAGGCGCCAGATGTAGCTCTCGCCGATGCCGAGCGCCGCTTCCTCACCGAGGGCCTTCGTTCCGCTGTAGAAGCTGCAGGGCGGGAACCGGAAACTGAAATTCGGCGCATCCTCCTCGGTGAAGCCTTGGAGACGTCCGCGGTCGCCTTGGATCGCATCGAGCACCTCCGGCCGCATAAGATCGGTCTCGGTGCGCCAGGTTCCGTCCGCGCCGCGCACCTTCGCACCGGTGTAGATGCATCCGGAGGACACGTGCCCCCAAGGGATGCCGACGGTGGCGCAGGCGTGCGCGATCGTCTGGGGCAACAGCGCGTTGCCGAGCAATGTGTCGGCCTTCGCGTTCTCGCAGGCGTCGACATTGGGCCGCCCGGTGAATCCGGCGCAGTTCACCACGAACTCCGGTCTCGTCCGGCGGAGCAGCTCCAGCAACGGTCCGAAGCGGGTGTAATCGGCCTCGTTGCGCGAGACCGGCGTGAAATCGCGGCCTCGGCGCGCGAGCTCTTCCGCGAACGCGGTGCCGATGTAACCTGTGGCTCCAAGGAGTAGGATCATATTCGTTGGGGGGATCAGTTCGCACGGGCCTCGACGACGACGCTCTCGAGGTAGGCCCGGTATTCGCAGTTCGGTATCGTGGTGATGACCTGTTCCAACTGGCCGAGCGTGAGAAATCCGCGCCGGAAGGCGGCCTCTTCCGGGCAGCCGACCTTGATGCCTTGGCGTTTCTCGACCGTCTGCACGTAGGCGCTGGCCTCGTGCAGGCTGCTGCTTGTGCCGGCGTCGAGCCACGCGAAGCCGCGCCCGAGGCGGAAGACCCGGAGGGTGCCGCGGCGGAGATACTCGAGGTTGACGTCGGTGATCTCCAGTTCGCCGCGCGCGCCCGGCTTCAGGTCGCGGGCGATCTGCACGATCTGGTTGTCGTAGATATAGAGCCCCGGCACGGCGTAGTTGGACCGCGGCTGCTTAGGTTTCTCCTCGATCGAGACCGCTTTGCCCGCGGCGTCGAACTCGACGACCCCGTACCGTTCGGGGTCGAGGACGTGGTAACCGAAGACGGTCGCACCGGTGGTGAACTCCGCGAAGGCGCGCTGGAAGGTGTCGCCTCCCCAGAAGATGTTGTCGCCGAGGATCAGGCTCACCGCATCCGGACCGATGAAGGTGTCCGCGATGCGGAAGGCCTGGGCGATGCCCGCGGGCGATGCCTGCTCCCGGTAGTCGATCGTCGCCCCGAACCGCGACCCGTCGCCCAACAGCTGCCGGAACCGTGGCAGGTCCTGAGGCGTCGAGATCAGGCAGATCTCGCGGATGCCGCCCTCCAGCAACGTGGTGAGCGGGTAGTACACCATCGGTTTGTCATAGACCGGTTGGAGCTGCTTGGAGGCCACCATGGTCAAGGGATAGAGCCTCGACCCGGCACCGCCGGCTAATATGATACCTTTCATAGCGTTTTCCTTCGTCGTGCTAACGCGCCCCCTTGAGCAGGCCGGACGCGCTCATCTCGGTGAGCGACCTGAGATAACCTTGCGCCAGCGCGCGGTCGGTCTCCTCCGCCTGCACCCAGCTGGCGAACGCCTTGATCCCCTGCGCGAAGCCCACGAACGCATGGCCGCCGAGCACCTCGCCCAGCTTCGTGCCGTCGGCGGCCGCGTGTCGGATGTCGCCGATGCGGAACTGGCCCGAGACCTTGAAGTCCGCCTCGCGTCCGTACGCTTCCGCCAGCGCGGCGACGACGTCGAGCAAGGTCTGTCGTTTGCCGGTGCCGACGTTGAGGACCGAGCCGCCGGCGACCGCATGGAGGCCGGCACGCAGGTTGAACTCCACCACGTCGTCGATGTAGACGAAATCGCGGGTGGCAAGACCGTCCTCGAAGACGTTGATCTGGCGCTTCTCGAGCAGGAGCTGGCTGAAGATCGAGAGGATCCCGGTGTAAGGGTTTCGCAGCGACTGGCCCGGACCGAAGACGTTCTGATACCGGAGAGCGACCGCCGTGATGCCCATCGCGGCGCAAAGGTTCAGCACCACCTGTTCTTGGGCATACTTGGTGATGCCGTAGATCGACGTCGGCTGCACCGGATCGCCCTCGCTCGAAGCGGCCGCTTCGACGGCGAGCCCGCAGACGGGGCACACCGGCTCGAACCTGCCATGCTGCATCGCGTCGACGGACCTTGTCTTCGGGAACACGGGACCGTGCTGCGCGCAGCGATAGGCGCCTTCACCATAGACGGCCCGGCTTGAGCTGACGACGACGCGCCGGATCTCGGCCTTCTTCTGGATCAGCTGTTCGGCGAGCACCGCGGCGGCGTTGACGTTCACGTCCGTGTATTGCCGGACCTGGTACATCGACTGGCCCGTCCCCGTGCCGGCCGCGAAATAGTACACCGTATCGACTCCCCGGAGCGCCCGATCGACCGCGACCGGGTCCCGTGCGTCGCCGACCTGGACCTCGGCGCCTTCCCACACCTTCCGCAAGGTCGCCGACTTCTTGAGGTCTTCGCCGTGTATCTGGGGGTCGAAGGAATCCAGGATGCGGACCTGGTGTCCTCCGGCCAACAGACGCAGGGCGGTGCTGCTGCCGATGAAGCCGGCGCCTCCGATGATCAGGATCTTGTTGTTCGAATTAGACATGGATGAGGATGGTTCGGGCTCGGGTCCGCCCAATCCAATGATGGTCGAACCGGACGTTCCGTGGGACGAGCAATTTTTTCGATGCGCGGTTGGCGTCCGGTGCCTCAAGCCGCCTCTTCTTCGGAGAGGGCCGAGTCCACCATCCAGCGGATCAGCTCGGCGAACGTCGTCTTGGGATGCCAGCCCAGGACCCTGGCGGCTTTCGACGGGTCGCCGAGCAAACGGCGTGGATCGGCCGCCCGGTAAAGAGCGGGATCGGTCCGGACGTGTCCGCGCCAGTCGAGCCCGACCGCGCCGAACGCGGTCTCGACGACGTCCTGCACCGAGTGGAGCACCCCGGTGGCGAACACGAAATCGTCCGGAGCCGGTGCTTGGAGCGCCATCCAGAAGCCTTCGACGAAATCGCGTGCGTCGCCCCAATCCCGCTTGGCCGAGGTGTCTCCGAGCCGGAGGACCTGCGAGCTGCCCTTCTTGATGGCCGCGGCGGCCCGGCAGATCTTGGCGGTCACGAAATCAGGGCCCCGGCGGGGCGATTCGTGGTTGTAGAGGATGCCGTTGACAGCGAAGAGACCATGGGTCTCGCGGGCGATCCGGACGAGCGACGCAGCGGCCGCCTTCGACACGCCGTATGGGCTCACCGGCATCGCCGGGGTGGTCTCGTCCTGCGGTTCCACCAGAGGCTGCCCGAACACCTGGCTCGTGCTGGCATGGAAAAAGCGCGGAGCCCGCTTCTGCCGGCGGCACGCGTCCAGCAAGCGTGCGGTCCCGAGGATGTTGGCATCGAGCGTCGCGATCGGATCGGCGACGCTGACCGCGACATGCGTCTGGGCCGCGAGATGATATAATTCATCAGGAGCGGCTTGCGCCACCATGCGGTCCAAGGAGACCGCATCCGAGAGGCTCGCGACATGGAACCGGATGCGGCCCGCGGACCCGCCGACCAAGGAGACCGCCGGGTCCGTTCCGTCGCGCACCATGCCGTGGACCTCGTACCCTTTCGAGAGGAGGAATTCGGCGAGGTAGGACCCGTCTTGGCCGGTGATGCCGGTGAGTAGGGCGCGAGGCATGTCAGGACCGCGGTGTTCTCGATAGAGGGCGTGTCCGGCGCGGCGTTCAGTAGGAGAGGATCGGTTTCCCGCTCTGTTGGTCCTTGATCAGGCGCACGTCGGCCTCCACCATCAGCTCGATGAGCGCTTTGAACCGGGTCGCCGGTTCCCAGCCGAGCTGCTTCTTGGCCTTGGAGTAATCTCCGATGAGGAGGTCGACCTCGGCGGGCCGGAAGAAGCGGGAATCAACCTCGACGTGGTCGTGCCAATCCAGGCCGAGGGCGCCGAACGCGACGTCGAGGCACTCCGCGATGGTGTGGGTCTCGTTGGTCGCGACGACATAATCATCGCCCTCGGGCTGCTGGAGCATCAGCCACATGGCCTCGACATATTCCTTGGCATAGCCCCAGTCGCGCTTCGATTCGAGGTTGCCGAGCGCGAGCTTCTTCTGGAGCCCCAGCTTGATACGGGCGGCAGCGATGGTGATCTTGCGCGTGACGAAGGTCTCGCCCCGGCGGGGCGACTCGTGGTTGAAGAGGATGCCGTTGCTGGCGTGGAGACCGTAGCTCTCGCGGTAGTTCACCACCGCCCAGTAGGCGAAGACCTTCGCGGCCGCGTACGGGCTCCGCGGATAGAACGGCGTCGTCTCGGTCTGCGGCACCTCCAGCACCTTGCCGAACATCTCGCTCGAGCTGGCCTGGTAGAAACGGGGCCGGATCCCGACGTCGCGGATCGCCTCGAGCAGACGGATGCAACCCGTCGCGGTCACGTCGGTGGTGTACTCCGGCGTGTCGAAGCTCACCCTGACGTGGCTCTGCGCGGCGAGGTTGAAGACCTCGTCGGGCTGGACCTTGGAGACGAGGCGGACCAGCCCGCCGCCGTCGGCGAGGTCGCCGTAGTGGAGGTGCAGGTTCTCGAGCGGCAGATCTTTCCGTGATTGCACGGCGTCGAGCCGGGGGCGGCAGGTGCTGCTCTGCCGCCGGACGATGCCATGGACCTCGTATCCCTTCTCGAGCAGGAGCTCGGCGAGATACGAGCCGTCCTGGCCACTGATGCCTGTGATGAGCGCTTTCTTGTGGGACATAAATGATGCTGTGAGAACTGCTGTTCCTTCGTGTTCCGCGAAGTCACCGGAGCAGCGCCGACGAACCGGACCGGAGGATGAACCAACTCTGCGTGGTTGTCAGGTCCCGACACGCCTCGACGCTGCGAGCCGTGCCACGTAGCGCGCCACGGCGTCCTCCATAGGAGTCGGCAGGTACCGGATCCCGGCATCGGCGAGCTTCCGCATGGTCGCTTGGGTGAAGTATTGGTAGCGCCCCTGGAGGTCCTCCGGCATCGGCATGTACTCGATCCGCGGCGGCAGGCCCATCGCGGCGAAGACCGCCTCGGCCAGATCCCGGAACGAACGGGCCTTGCCCGTGCCGAGGTTGAAGAGGCCGGACACCGCCGGATCAGCGACCAGCGCCGCGACGACGTCGACGATGTCGTCGACCCAGATGAAGTCGCGGAGCTGTCCGCCGTCCGCGTAATCGGGCCGGTGCGACCGGAACAACCTCACCAACCCGCTCGACCGGATCTGCTCGAACCCGTGGAAGACCATCGACGCCATCCGTCCTTTGTGCGCCTCGCCATGGCCGAACACGTTGAAGAACTTCAGCCCGACCGATTGCGCCGGGCAAGGCCGGCCCGCGCCGGCCTGGGCTTCGACCCAGAGGTCGAACTCGTGCTTGGAGCGGCCGTAGAGGTTGAGCGGAGACAGCCGGCTGATCGGCATCTCGTCGTCGAAGCCGTCCGAACCGTCCCCGTACGTTGCCGCGCTGGAAGCGTAGATCAGGCGGCCGCCACGGGATGCGCACCAGGTCCAGATGCGTTGCGAGTAACGGAGATTGTTCTCGGCCAGGAAGCTCCAGTCCTGCTCCGTCGTTGAACTGCACGCCCCCATGTGCAGGATCACCTCCGGTCGCAGCCTCCCGGTCTCCAAAGCTTCGATGAAGTCGCTATGCCCGAGGAACATGACCCCGGGCGCGGCGCCCAGATTCGCTTGTTTCGGTCCGGTGAGCGGATGGTCGACGGCGAGCAGATCGGCAACGGGATGCCGCGACGAAAGATCCGCGAGCAGCCGGCTGCCGATGAAACCAGCGGCGCCGGTGACCACGATACGGGGCGAAGGCATCTTTCCGGGAAAACAGGGGCGCGTCGTCCGGACCGGCTCTCAGGTCAGGAGCCTGATGGCGACTTTGATCACCAGTTTGCGGACCTGGAAGGACCGGATACGCACCTTGGGCCGGTGGGCGTCGCACGGATAGAACACCGAGAAACGCCCGGGAGAACTCTCCAGCGTAGTGACCGGCGTCACGGGAGGCAGCCAGAACTGCACATCGTCGGCGAACGGTCCGTCGGCCTGGAGCTCCGCGCGCGGACACCAATCGATGCCTTCGGTGCCTGCGATGGCGTACTGGAGGTCCACATGCTCCCGGTGGCTCTCAAAGCGCGCCGCCTCCCGCGGCACCGTGTCGTACTCCATCACCGACGCGAACATATCCTCCCCGATGATCTCGTGCTTGCCCGTAGGGATGTCGGCCGGCAAGGCGCGGAGCCAACCGAGCGCCTTGGTCCAGACGGGATGCACCAGAAAGGTCTCATAGGTGCCGGGATCGGAGAGCGAGCCGTGGAGCATGTGCGATCGCGGGGGCGGCGGTTTCAGGGGGTGGTGGCACCATCTCGGCTGACCCGCAGCTGGAGCCATCGTTGAGCGAAACGCTCGACCTGTTCCAAGGCCGGTTTCCAATCGCCGTCGAGCGGTGTGGAGAAGCGGACGAACTGCTTGCTGCCGTCGCCGGGCACGCGGTCGCGGATCGCGCGGACCAGCTGCATCTTCGCCAATCGTCGGCCTGCCGCGACCCTCCGAGATTCCGAGGAGGTCTCCGAGGAGGTCTCCGACGATCTTGCCGAACCGAAGCGTTCGTTCTCGGCGAACACCTGGCCGCTGATCAACGTGCACCACACGGTCAATTCCAGCTGCTTGCTGGTCGGCGACATCTGGAACAACCGCACCGCGAAAGGTACCTTCGCCAGACCGAGGTCCAGCTCCACATGGTCGGGCTGGCCGACCGAGACCGGTACCGCGCCCCCTCCCGCCCAGCAGATGTCCGGGGTGTGCGCGACCACGGCCAGCTCCTTGGACCTCGCGGCGTCCCACGTTCCCATGAACACAGTGAACCGGCGGCCGTCACCGTTCCGGAACTCGCCGTTGAGCAGGTTCGTCGTGGCGAGGATCTGCACGACCTCCTCACCGAGCGGCTGCGGCTTGAACTCGTAGCCCTGGATCTGCTCCGCGGCTTTGAAGGTATAGCTGACCGGGAACCGCTTCGGATCGACGTGGTACCACGCCCACGCGCCGAAAACGGTCGCCGTGAAAAATGCCGTCAGAAAGACTGCTTGGAAAAGGCGCCGCTGGTCGTTTTTCACCATGGCCTGTTTCTCAGAAGAACTTCTCGGCGATGGGGAGCAATTTCGTCACGCGGTTCTGCATCGTGGCCATGTGCGCCAGTCGCGCCTTGCAGAACGCGTGGTCCTCTTTGGAAAGCGCGCCGCTCTTGCGGTCGGCCTCCAGGTTGGCGTGCAATTGTTCCATCTTTGTGACGGACCGCTCCAGTCTGGGGCGGAAGAACTTCTCGTACCCTGTCCGCAACAACTCGCGGAGGTCGCCGATGGCCTCGAAGTGGTCCCGGCGGTCCCCGGGCACCCAGACCTGCTTCACCGCCTGCCACGCCAACAGCTGCCGCGTGCCGGTGCTCGCGCTCGCCTTGCTCAACGACAACAACCCGGAGATGTCGTCGAGCGACAACGGCCGCGCCGAGAGGTACAGCAGGCCGTAGATCTGGCCGGTGGACCTGGGGAGCCCGAGCCGCTGGCACAACCGGCCCGCGGTCTCGACGAACTCGCGGCGGCAGGATGGGAGGCTTTCGGCCATAGGGCGGACCGCCCGGTCCGCGGACACTTCGTGCCGGTCACTTCGCATCGGCGGAGCTACTTGGCGGCTTGTTCCGGGTGCCCAGAACATTCAATTACAATTGAACAAATAATCCAGACCGAGAAAGCGGGGCAAGCCAAAATCCGGTCACGGACCTGTTCCTCTGCGATGCGCACAGCATCCCGCGTGCCCTTCTCGGGATCAGGTGGCCTCGACCTCGTCGGCCATCACCTTCACCGCGGCGGCCTGGCCGATGAAATCGAGCCGGAGCACCACCTCCATGATCCCATGCCGCTGGATGACCAGGCCCTCCAACCCGCGCAACGGGCCGCCTTTGATCCGCACGCGCTGCCCTTCCGTCACCTGCGGAGCGAGCCGGACCTCCGCCGAGCCGTCGAGCGCGCGGAGGATGTCCCCCAGCTGCGCCACGAACTCCGCCTGGTCCGGCGGTTCGAGCAGGTTCGCCACGTGCTGGTGCTGCAACACCGCGGAGCGGAGGGACGGCGCGACCTGGATGAACAGGTAGTTCGGGAAGAGCGGCTTGAGGAAGACCAGATGCTTGCCCCGGTAGCGCTTCACGCTCCGGTACAGCGGCAACGTGTGCGGGATCCCCTCGCGGAGGCAGAAAGCGGACACCTTCTTCTCGGTGCGCGGCCTCAGATGGGCGACGTGCCAGACCAGGTCCGTCACGGCTCCTCGGCCCTCGGCGTGGTGAGCGTCTCCATCCTGCCGACCAGCATCGCAAGCAGCACCAGGCCGCACGCGGTGAACGCCAACACGCTCCAGCCGGCCGCATCGTGGATCGCCTTCAAGGCTTCGGTGCCGTGCCGGTAGGCGGTCGTGGACAGGTAGAGCGAGCGGGCGAAGTTGCCGGCGACGGCCAACACGATGCCGCCGAGCGCGAAACAGACCTTCCACCCGGTCCGCCGCAGCGTGAGGTCGCCGATGAACAGGGCCGCCATGATGCTCGATTGCAGGCTGCGCACGCCGCTGCACGCCTCGTCGACACCGACCGTGGCGTTCGGCAGCTGGATGACGTGGGCGTGGCGCTCCGCCGGGATCCCGAGCAGTCCCAGCGCCTCCACGTTGAGGATGGCCACGAACGTCTGCAACCCGAGCACGATCGGGTTCCAAAAGATCTTCGGGATGGGCACCGCGACGAAGAAGAACAGGAGCGGGAACAGGAAATGGCGCAGTGTCCTCTGCCCATGGAGCCCGCGGACCATGGCCGCGACGAACAACGCGCAACCGATGCTCAGGGCCATGGACGACGAAGGCGTGCGCGCGATGCCGATCCGGTAGAGCTCGCCGATCGCGACGCAGATGGAGCCCGCGGCCGCCATCAACAGGTTCAGGCCGAAGGATGCCGGCTCGTCCTGCAGCGGCCGCGTCGGCCAGCGCTCCCAGACGAGGTAGGCCGCCAGCATCACCACGATCCAGCCGAAGTGGTACTCGACGAGCGAAGCCCATTGGTAGCGCAGGTCGTTGACCCACCACGCGCAGACGACCGCGACCGGCAGGAGCCAGAGCATCGGGAGCACACCGGCCCCGGACCCGGTCTTCGACTGCGGTGCCAGATTGGCGGCGGACGACATCGGCCGATTCGATAGTTGCGGCCCAATGCCACCGCAAGCAGAAACCCGGCGACCGCGCCAAGTCCGTCAAACGGCGGATCATGGGCGAGAACGCGACGGTTCCAGACGGACGCCACCCAAGCCAAGGGACGGTCGTCGCCCGGATCCGCCCGCTGCCCGCAAACCAGGGCCACACTCACGACGCGCTCGGCGAGACCTGGAAGGTCGACTTTGACCTCGAGGACGGCTCCATCGTGAACTCGAAGGAGCAGACGACGAAGTTCACCGGCCAACGGCGGGTCGCGGTCGATGGCAACTTCCTCGTATTGGCGAGCTTTTCCCGCAGGTCCCGGGAGAAAGCCAAGCGCGAGGTGACCGGGTTCGGCAAGATCCCGATGGTCGGCTCCGCGTTCCGGAAATCCACGGCACAACGGGCGAACCGGTCGTTCATGATTCTGGCCCGGGCGTTGCCAGAGCGGCCGGCCATGGTCTCCAAGGTGCCGGCGCTGCCATTGCCAACCGAGCCGTGACGGCCCTCGTCAAATGCCTGCGATGCGGCTATCGGGAGGGCGGCAACTTGACATTCCCGCCGCGGTGGCGAGGTTCGACTACAACACCCCGCCATGCGCCCGTACTCCGCCCTTAACCCGCTGCCCTCGCCGCTGGCACCAGCCTGCGCTAGGAAGACAGCGTGGCGTTGGGCGGCTTGGCTGGCTTGGGTTCTGTGCCTAAGCGCGGCTTCCCCGCTTGTGGCGCAGGGAAAGTTCAACGCCAAGAACTCCAGCACGACCCCGGTCATAGGTCCGGATGGCGTCACCAGGATGTCGAAGGTGGTCGGACGGGTGGAAATCGTTTACAAGGGCACAGTGCTGAGCACTGCAAAGAATACATTTGCTGCGGATGGCATTTTCTCGCTTGGGATTCTGACCGTTCCTGATGTCGGTGCAGGTGGCACAGCAACAATCACCGTCCGAGTTTGGGATGTCACATCGGGAGCGACTTATGCGTCCGCGAGCACTACTGGAGAAGTGACATTTGACATTTCGGGTCTCGTCACGGAACCCCCTTCATTCCCCGCGCTAGCCGATTTCTTTCCCGGTTTGGCTCTCTGTTCGGGTGGAGTTTTCGCCTCCAACGGAGGGGCTACGGTAGAAGAAGGTGGAGCGCCGCTCACTTTCGACTTGAGCGCCGTACATCCTTACACTTGCTGCAACTCGACGCTAAGCGGCCAATCCGCTTCCGTCCTGACCAATCTTTTTCCGGGTTCGCTCAGGTTTGGAACGCTTTCCGGTGTTCTTCCAATCCTCATCTACGCACCGCCCGCGCATGTTTACGGCTACGATGGCTTCACCTATCCGGTCGGACCTGGGCGCTGCTATCCGTACTCGTTTGCTATCACAATAAGCCCAAGTCCCGAACGCTCCCGTCCCGCTCTAGCAGCCGCGGCGTCGGCAGACAAAGTGGTGCCCAAGCTCCGGGGCCTGAACGGCCACCGCTACCGGGTCGAGCGGTCGGCGGACCTTATGGCGTGGGGTTTGGCCGGGGAGGTCACGGGCAACTTCTCCGAGGTGGACCTCTCGCCCTTCATCGCCCCCGACGACCAAGCCCAGTTCTTCCGCGCCTCCGACCTCACCCCGCAGTGAGGCTAGCCGCGGGGCCGTCATGGAAAGGGAGGTGTCGGTCGGCTCCGCCCACCTGCGGCGGCCGAGGCCGTGCCCCCGCCCCCGTAGCCGCCGAGGTGACGAGGCGGAGTCCGCCCGAGGTAGGGCGGAGCTGCCGCTCCGCCGTGATCTCGCCGGCCGCCAGCGCAGCATCGCGGGCCGCCCGGACCGGCCAGAGAGCGCGGTCCAGGAGATGCCCGTGGCGGCGCAGGGGTAGGGTGATACCCCATAGAGTGAAGCCGCGTTCCGGACGATTATACGGGATGACGAAGCAACCGATGACTTTGTGACCGTGCCATGAGAACAGCCATCCCTTACCCGCTCAGGATTTCGGCTTTGGTCGCATCCGCGGCAATTCTCTTTTGCTCAGCGAATGCGGCTCCGTTTCAGAATCTAGGGTTTGATGCCCCTGACTTAAGTAGGATTCCAGTTCCTCCGCCCAATGGTGGAGGCCCGAGCATTTGGATGACACCAGGTTGGACATCCCCGCAACCGGTTGGCTGGAACCAGAGCCAGCTTTTTGGCGGTTTAGCGAGCATCCTTGACGTGACCTTCCGTGACACGCACTTCGGGCTGAACGCGCCCGCGCCGGTGGTGGGCAAGTTCGCGCTCGGCGTGTGGCCCGCTCCCGTGCTCGGCATCCCCTTCATCCTCAAGCAGACCGGCGACATCCCGGCGGAAGCCCAGTCGCTGCAGTTCCTCTACCGCTATGAGGGCTTCCTGCAAATCAGTGGCCTGAAGGTCTTCATCGGTGGCGTGCAGGAGCCGATGAACTTCATCGGCACCCGTCCTACGGACAACCCGGCCGTCCCCACTGTGCCCTACTATGCCGTGGATGTGAGCCCCTTCGCCGGGAAGACCGCCGAGATCAAGTTCGAGTTCAGCAGCTTCGGCTACGACGATTTCTTCGGCGCGCCCCGGCAGCAGTTCGAGCCCAACGCCCAGAGCCACGTGCTGGACGACCTGACGTTCAGCGCGTTGCCCGCCAGCGTGCCCGAACCGGGCACCTACGCCCTGTTCGCCCTCGGCTTCGCCGCCCTCGCCGTCCATCTCCGCCGCCAACGCCCGTGACCGCCAACCTCGTAGCCGCCGAGGAGACGAGGCGGAGCCTGCCCGAGGTAGGGCGGAGCTGCCGCTTCGCCGTGATTTCGCCAGCCGCCAGCGTCGCGGGCGGCCCGGACCGTCCGGGACTGTCCGTGGGACTGTCCCGTGAAAGAGTTAACAGGGCTACGGCGCGAGATGTTCAAAAACACCAATAAAGTTGGTGGGCCCAACAGGACTCGAACCTGTAACCAAGGGATTATGAGTCCCCTGCTCTAACCATTGAGCTATGGGCCCGAACCGTCCGACCAAGACTTTTGCCGCTGGAATCTGCTCGGTTTCCGGCACTTGGCACCGCAACCGGATCCCGACCGTTTGCAACGACCCCTGCAACGACCACGTCGGACCGTCGCGTCCAACGGCCCCTCCCGGCTGACGTCGGTCAAACCCGGCATCGGGGGTGTACTTGGCCCACACCACGGCGGGTGGCAAGCTCATTCCCGGCCGACGCACCACGCCCGGGGCCGGCCCATCGAGAGCCGCGGCGTGGGGCAGGTCGGTCCAGGTCGAAGGCGTCGAGGAACTGCGTTCCTGGGAGCCCGCGCCGGTGGTGCATTTCGGGGCGGGAGGCTGGCGCAGACCGCCCCGGACCATGCCGGACGAGACGGCTCATCGGCCACCGGACGGGGATCCCTGGTCTGGATCAGCGGCCCCGGCACGCCGGAGAAAAGTCCTCGGTCAGCGTATCGTCATCTCCACCGAGTGCTCTTTCTGGTCATCGCGGAGCGGAAGCAT
This sequence comes from Verrucomicrobiota bacterium, assembly GCA_947454005.1. Lineage (GTDB taxonomy): Bacteria > Verrucomicrobiota > Verrucomicrobiia > Limisphaerales > UBA9464 > CAIVQB01. The sequence continues at coordinate 823 of CANGMH010000018.1, read as the reverse complement.
CGGCCCCGGGATCTCCGTTCCGTCCAAGGTCAGGCCGGCGGCCTGCGCGGTATCGGCGGCGAGACGGATGATGGTGATGTGGTAGACGGTCTGGCCGTGGCGATAGTGGATCTTGTAGCGGGTCCAGGCCCGCGGCATCCGCGGTTCCAGCCGCAGTTGGTCGCCTTCGCGGTCCACCCCGAGCAGCGTCTCCACCAGGAGACGATACATCCAACCGGCCGATCCGGTGTACCATGTCCAGCCACCGCGCCCGGTGTGCGGCGGCATCGAATAGATGTCCGCCGCCACGACATAGGGCTCGACCTTGTAGGTGGCCACCTGGGCAGCGGTCGCTCCGTGGTGGACCGGGTTCAGCATGTTGAAGAGCTCCCAGGCGCGCTCGCCATCACCCATCATCGCGAAGGCCATCGCGGTCCAGATCGCGCCGTGGGTGTACTGGCCGCCGTTCTCGCGCACACCCGGGATGTAGCCCTTGATGTAGCCGGGATCGAGGGCGGACTTGTCGAACGGCGGATCGAACAGCTGGATCAGTCCGGCATCGCGACGGACCAGCCTTTGGGCGACGGATCCCATCGCTTCGCGACACCGCTCCGGCCGGCCGGCGCCGCTGATGACCGACCAGCTCTGCGGCAGGGAGTCGATCTGGCATTCCGGATTGGCCTGGGAGCCGAGCGGCTCGCCGTCGTCGAACCACGCCCGTCGGTACCAGTGGCCATCCCACGCGTGGAGTTCGATGTTCTCCCTCAATCGCCCGGCCTGGGCGACGCACCGGTCGGCAAAGGCATGGTCCCCGCGCTTGCGGGCCACGCCGGAGAACCGGGTC
>CANGMH010000017.1 GCA_947454005.1 Verrucomicrobiota bacterium | reverse complement strand
GCGTCCGCGTGCCGGTGTTCCGCGCGCACTCCGTCGCGGTGAGCGCGGAGTTCGACCGCCCGGTGACGCTCGAGGCTGCCCGCGCCGTGCTCGCCAAGGCCCCCGGTCTCGATGTCGTGGACGATCCCGCGAACAAGTCCTACCCGATGCCCCTCGACGTCTCCGGCCGCTACAACTGCGCCGTCGGACGCCTCCGCATCGACTGCGCCTTGGACAACGGCCTCTGCTTCTGGGTCGCCGGCGACCAGTTGCTGAAGGGCGCCGCGCTCAACGCCGTCCAGATCGCCGAAGAGCTCCTGAAGTGACCGGGACCGATGCGCCCCGGCGCATCCGCGAAAAGGCCCGCCGGCATCGATGCCGGCGGGCCTTGTCTTTTCCGTGCTCTGTCGCGACGGGACCGCCGGGGTCACCAACGTCCGCCGAAATGGACGTGCATGTGGCGCGGCCGATAGAACGGGGCCGGAGCGTAATAGACCGGCGGAGCGGCGACGTACACGACCTGCGGCGCCGGGGCCGCCTGGTAGACGACCGGCGCCGGGGCGTAGACCACAGGAGCCGGAGCGTAGACGACCGGTGCCGGGGCATACACGACGGGAGCGGGGGCCGGGGCATAGACCACCGGCGGAGGGCAATGCGGACGGAACGCCTCGGCGATGACGCCTGCGGCGAAGACCCCGGTGAGGACCTTCCCTGCGGTGGACCATTCCCGGTCGCCCGCATGGACAGGCAGGATGGATGTGGCGGCGATGCTGACGACGGCTGCGGCCAAAACGGCGGTTTTCATATTTCAGACTCCTTTGCTGACCAACGCCTGATCGGACTGGCCACCCCACGGTTTATTCAGGCACCGCCTTTGCGGGCGTCCCTCCAAGGGGACGAGCCGAGGACGATGACCGATGGCAAGCGGAGTCCGGGAAAGGCCTGTGCCGGCTCTGGATCGCCGCCCTGCGTGTCGCCGATCCGGCCGTGATTGCGTACGGTGGCCTTGTGACCGCCAAGTCCAGCCGCCCGACGTCCTCATCGCCGCTCCTCGGTTCCACCGCCGCCGAAGCGTTCGCCGAGCTGTTCGAGCATGTGCCGGACGCGGTGTTCTTCGTGAAGGACCGCGACGGGCGCTATCTCGCGGTGAACCGCTCCCTGGTCGAGCGCTGCGGTCTGCGCGAGAAGCGCGAGCTCCTCGGTCGCCACGTGCGCGAGGTGTTCCCGTCCGAGCTCGCGGAACGCTACGCCGCGCAGGATGCCGCGGTGCTCCGGACCGGCCGGCCGATCCGCGACCGGCTGGAACTGCACTGGTATCCGCGCCGCCGCCAAGGCTGGTGTCTCACCACGAAGCTGCCATTGCCCGACGACACGGGCGCGGTGGTGGGGGTCGTGGGGATCTCGCGGGACCTCAGGGCTCCCGGCGACAGCGAGGTCATCCCGGCCGGTCTGGCCGGGACGCTGGAGCATCTGGAAGCGGAGTTCGGTGGACCGCTGTCACCGGCGGTGTTGGCGAGGCGGGCGGGGTTGTCGCCGGTGCGCTTCGCGCGGTTGATCAAGCGGATCTTCCGCATCACGCCGAGCCAGCTGATCTCCCAGACGCGCCTCGCGGCGGCGTCGCGTCTGTTGACCGAGACGGACCGGCCGGTCGCGGAGGTCGCGGTGACCTGCGGGTTCTACGACCACAGCGCGTTCACCCGGGCGTTCCGTTCGGTCACCGGCATGACGCCGACCGAACTCCGCCGGCAGGCAGCCGGCGGAGCACGATGACGGACCCGGCGGGCGTCAGGCCGCGGGGGCGGCGATGGCCTCGATCCGCAGCTTCCGGATGGCGCCTTCGTTGGTGAACTCGACCTCGGCGCCGACGGCCTTGTTGACCAGGGCCTGTGCCAGCGGGGTGAGGTAGCTGAGGATGTTCTTCTCCGGTTCGCCGTCCCAGGCGCCGCGCAGCTCGTAGCTCTCGCGCTTGCCGGAGCCGAGGTCGGTGATGGTCACCACGACGCCGGGGCCGACGATGTCGGTGCGAGGGCTGGAGAAATCCGTGCCGCGGGCGCGGCCCATCTGCTGCTCGAGCTCGGCCTTGCGGCGTTGGAGGACCTTCTGCTGCTCCTTCGCGGACTTGTACTCGTGGTTCTCGCGGAGATCGCCGTAGCTGCGGGCGAGGGCGATGTCCTTGACGTTGGCCGGGATCGCCTTGCTGACCAGCTCGTCGTACTCGGCCTTGCGGCGCTCGAGGCTGCTCCAAGAGACGAGGATCACGTTGTCCTCCTTCTTCTGGTCGCCGGTGATCATCGTCTGGATCGCCGGATATTGCTTCACGATGCGGGCGAGCAGGGACCGCTTGTCCATGTCGTCGAAGCTCGGCGAGAGCTGCAGCGCTCGCGTCATGTCCTTGATGACCTCGAGATCGGCCGACTTGATGAGGTCGGGGATGAGCTGCTGGTCGGCGAGGATGTGGTCGCGGAGACGGTTGGTCTTCCGCTCGTTGAACTGGTCGCGCTCCATCGCCGTGAGCATCGCGCGGAAGACCTCCGGCGTGAGCAGCTCGGCGAAGTAGTCGTTGCGCTCCTTGCTGAACCAGAGCAGCAGCTCGGTGCTGGCGCCGTGCTGGCTGATGAGCCGGGTGAGCGTGTCCTTCAGCAGCTGGCCCTTGCCTTCCTGGAGGAGCAGCTTGGCGCATTCGCCGACGAGCTTGGCCGGGACGTTGTTGAACAGCATCACCAGCTGGACGGCCCAGTCGGGGACGGCCGCCTTGAACGATTCCAGCACGCGGCGGTGTTTGGCGGCGGGGATCTCCTCGAAGAGGTCCTTGAGGCGCGGTCCCTGCGACCAGACGGCGGCGGCGGGGATCTCGCCCTCGATCGGCGCGATGCCGGCGACGGTGCGCAGGTCGTCGCGCATGAAGATGCCTTCCAGCGCCAGCGGCTGCATCGTGTTCACGTGGCTCGCGATGTCCGCGTTCAACGTGGTCACGGCGTCGGCGGCCACCGAGGCGTCCGCCATGTCGGCGATGCTCTTGACCATCTCGCCGGCGACGGTGACGCGGGCCTTCAGGCCCTTGGCGGCCTTGAACTCGGCGGACAACCGTTGCGCGAGCGGCTGCTCCAGCGCCTGGTAGATCACCGGGTCGGCCTTCTTGAGCGGCACCTGGAAGTGCCCGTCCTTCTTCAGCTCGGTGCGGGCCGCTTCCCACCACTTCTTCCAGTCGGACTGGATGACGTCGGGCACGAGCACGCCCTGGATCTGGTCCACGGTCGCCCGCCCGCCGAAGCTCATGACGACCATCTTCACCACGTCGAGGTGGTGGAGGGCGGCCATCTGCTGCACGCCCTTCAGGTCGGCGTGCTTGCGCGCGAGGATGTGGTTCTTGGGGATCGCCTTGAGCGAATCCGCCGCGAACTCTAGGTCCAGCGTGTGGCCGGTCTTGCCGGGGAAATCGACGACCAAGCGGCCGGCGATGCCGTCGACCGTCTTGATCTTCCCGAATCCCCAGCTCTTGTGCTGGCAGTATCCCGCCTCCACGAGCGCCACAAGCGGCGTGACGTGTTTCGGCTGGATTTTCCCGGCGGACACCAATTGCTCCATCTCCTCTTTCATATCTGCTAAATGCTGGCTCGTTCGTGAGTGGCGGTCAGTATGCCTGCCCGATGGTTTCCGCACCAAGACAAATTGCCGCCCGCCTGTTGTGGGCCGCCGATGCGCCGGGGGATTTTCTCGAGAACAGGCTCGAACACGACCCCGGATTCCGCTCGCTGCACCCGGATGACCGCCGTTTGGCGCAGGAACTCGTCTTCGGCGTGACCCGCTGGCGGGCCGCCCTGGACTGGCTCGTGGCCCGCAAGACCAACGGCCGTTCCCAGGAGGCGTCCGTCCAGATGCTCCTCCGCCTCGGGCTCTACCAGCTGTTCTGGCTCGACCGCATCCCGGAGTTCGCCGCGGTGAACGAGACGGTCCAGCTCGCCCGCGACGCCGGCATGGTCTCGCAGAGCGGGTTCATCAACGCCGTCCTGCGCGGCTGCCTCCGGGAAGGCGAGGCGCTCTCCAAGGCGCTCGACGACCTGCGGACCACCGATCCGGCCACCGGTTGGTCGCATCCGGCCTGGCTGGTCGAGCGATGGAAAGCCGTGCTGGACGCCGACGAGCTGCGGCAGCTGCTCGTCTGGGACAACACGCCGCCGCGGACCTTCGCCCGCGCCAACACGCTGTGCATGAGCGCCGCGCAGCTGCGCGAACGCTGGCGCGTCGAGGAGGTCGGGCACGACCTGCGCGCCTACGATTGGACGGGGCCGGACCTGGTCTTCCCGCTGCGGTCGCATCCGCCGCTCGCCGAGCTCCCGAGTTTCCGCCAAGGCGGCTTCTACGTCCAGGACCCCAGCACGTTGCTGGCGGTGCACGAGCTCGGGCCGTTGCCGGGCGAGACCATCCTCGACTTCTGCGCGGCGCCCGGCGGCAAGACGACCTACATCGCCCAGCTCATGGGCAACCGGGGGCGGATCGTCGCGCACGACCTCTCGGTCGCCCGGCTGGCCTTGGTCCGCGAGAACTGCGCCCGCCTCAGCGTCAGCTGCGTCGAGCCCGTCGCCGATGCCGATGCCGCGCTCCCGCCCGGCCGGATCTACGACCGGATCCTCGTGGACGCGCCCTGCTCGAACACCGGCGTCCTGCGCCGACGGGTCGAGCTGCGCTGGCGGTTGTCACCGGAGGAGATCACCCGTCTGGCGGCCGAGCAGGCGTCGATCCTCCGCCGGGTCGCGCCGGCGCTGAAGCCGGGCGGGACGTTGGTCTATTCCACCTGCAGCCTCGAATCCGAGGAGAACCACGACGTGGTCGCGCGCTTCGTCGAGGACGTCCCCGCCTTCGAGCTGGTCCGCGAGATGCAGCTGCATCCGGTCACCGCGGAGGTGGACGGCGCCTACGTGGCGGTGCTGCGCCGGAGGTGATGCGGGGCATGCGCCGCGGGGACATCGGCGGCCGCGGTCGTGCTCCCGGCATGGGTCCGGATCATCGGGTGATCCATCCGCCGCCGAACACGAGGTCGCCTTCCGGTCCGCCGTAGAAGACGCAGGCCTGGCCCGGCGTGACGGCGCGTGCCGGCGCGTGGAGCTCCACCTGGGCCGTGCCGCCCGGGCCCGGAGTGACGGTCGCGGCGGCGCCCGGATGGTTGTAGCGGATCTTCGCGGTGCATGCGAACGACGCCGGCGGCGTCTCCCACGGGATCCAGTTGCAGTTCGCGACCTTGAACGAGGCGCGCTCGAGCTTCGACTCGTCCCCCACCACGACCCGGTTGGAGGCGGGATCGAGCCCGATGACGTAGAGCGGTTCCTTCGCGGAGACGCCGAGGCCGCGGCGTTGGCCGATGGTGTAGAACTCGATGCCGTCGTGCTCGCCGAGCTTGTTCCCGGCGGAGTCGACGATGTCCCCGCGGTGGCGCTCGGCGAGCTTCGCCCGCTCGAGGAACTTCCCGTAGTCGTTGTCCGGCACGAAGCAGATCTCCATGCTCTCCTCCTTGTCCGCCGTGCGGAGCGAGCAGGCGCGGGCGACCTCGCGGGTGTCGGCCTTGGTCTTCTCGCCGAGCGGGAAGAGCGACCGGGCCAGCTGGTCCTGGCGCAGGCTGAAGAGGAAGTAGCTCTGGTCCTTCCGCGGGTCGCGGCCCTTGAGCAGCAAGGTGCGTCCGGTGGCCTCGTCGTGCCGCGACCGGGCGAAATGGCCGGTGGCGATGAGGTCGCAACCGAGCTGGCGCGCGCGGTCGAGCAGGACGCCGAACTTGAGGTGCTGGTTGCACATCACGCACGGGTTCGGCGTCCGGCCGGCCTTGTACTCCTCGGCGAAATAGCCGATCACCTTCTGCTGGAATAGCGCCGCCTCGTCCACGAGGTAGTAGGGCACGCCGAGCTTCGCGCAGACGCTCCGCGCGTCCATGACCGCCTGCGGGCCGCAGCACTTGTCCTCGGCGCGGTCGACGCAGTCCTGCGGCCAGAGCTTGAGCGTGACGCCCACGACGTCGAAGCCCTCCGCCTGCAGCAGGGCCGCGGTGGCGGAGGAATCCACTCCGCCGCTCATGCCGACGAGGACGCGTCGTTTCTGGGAACCGGTCACGGGCGCCGATCATGACGCCGCCGCGGGGAATGTCGAATGCGTCGCCGCATCCGGCCGTGCGAGGAGCCGGTGGACCGGGAGACCGCCGTGGCGGAATCGCGGTCCGGGGGAGGATCCGCCCGGCCTTGAAGCCGTGCTTGCGTTTTCCGCCGCGCACGGCCATGCGTCCTCTCGCGTTCCACCTCCGTCCTGTCCCATCCATGAACCCATCCCTGTCTTCGCCGACACGATCGCAGCGGACCGGCCGCCTGTCCGGTTTCACGCTGATCGAGCTCTTGGTCGTCATCGCCATCATCGCCATCCTGGCCGGCATGCTTTTGCCGGCCTTGGGCAAGGCCAAGTCCAAGGCCCAGGGCATCCAGTGCATGAACAACACCCGGCAGCTCATGCTCGCGTGGAAGTCCTACAACGGCGACAACAACGACAACGTCGTCAACAATTTCGGCATCGACACCACCACCGCGACGATCGCCCGCGGCAAGACCGACGAGGCCCGCGGCTACCGCAACTGGGTGAACAACGTGATGACCGCCGGCACCGAGGAGTACGTCACCAACACGATCTACCTCTCGAAGGGCCCGTATGCTCCCTATGTCGGCAACTCGTTGGGCGCCTACCTCTGCCCGGCGGACCGTTTCCTCAGCAAGGCGCAGCGGAGCCGCGGCTTCACCAAGCGCACCCGGAGCCTCGCGATGAACGCCTGCTTCGGCCAATACGACCAGCCGGCCGACCCCGGTGCGTCCGAATCCAAGGGCCGGAACCGCTATGTCGACTTCCGCCAGTTCCTCAAGGAGAGCGCGGTGACGCGGCCCTCGGACCTCTTCGTCATGCTCGACGAGCATCCGAACTCGATCAACGACGGCTACTACCTTAACAATCCGGGCGGCTACAACCCGACCAGCGACAACCTCGGTTCGGTGCCCGCCGGTTGGGGCGATCTGCCGGCGTCGTACCACAACGGCGCGGGCGGCTTCTCGTTCGTGGACGGCCATTCGGAGATCCACAAATGGCTGGGCAAGACCCGGTCGGTGACGCCGAACCTCGATGCCAGCCCCGCTTGGCCGACGTTGACCGGAGGGCCGGACAAGCAGGACATCCGCTGGCTGCTGTACCGCACCTCGGAGCGTTGAACGCCGGGAGCGGGCGCGACTGCCCGGTCGACGGAAAAGGCCGCCTTCGGGCGGCCTTTTTCTTCGGGCATTTCGGAGTTCGTGGACATGCCGCTCGGCGAGCCGAGCCGTGCCACGACGAAAAACGCCGCCCGCTTTCGGCGGACGGCGTCGTGACCGGAGGACGGCCGAGGGTCAGAAGCTGTAGCTGATACCGGCCGTGAGCTGGATGTCGTTCTTCTCGCGGAACACCAGCGGGGCGGTGCCGGCATACGGGGCCGGACGGCTGCGGTAGGTGTCGGACAACGTGACGTTGAGCTTGAGGCTGGTGGTGATGTCGGTCTCGAGCTTCACCGAGAAGTTGGCGACGTAGTTGTCGAAGTCGTCCACCTGCGGCTGGAACTCCAGTGTCTGGAACACCCGGGAATGCTCGCTGATGACCCACTTGAGGTTCTCGGCGACGCGGAGCGTGACGTAGTCGTCCGAAGGCACCCCTTGGAGTTTTTCGATGACGTAGCCCGGACCGGCCTCGCCCTTGATCTCAAGGTTCTTCTCGCGGACGAGATAATAACCGAAGCCGGGGCTGAACGTGAACCGGTGGTCGACGCCGGCGATCTTGTCCTGCCGGCCATCGGCCTTGGCGTAGAGGTAGCCGCGGTCGCCGATGACGATCCGGTTGTACTGGAGGCCGGCGCCGTAGTTCTGGGCCGTGGTCGACTTGGTCGAGACGAGGCTGCCGCCGACGACCGATTTGGTCGTGTTCTGGCCGTAGGCGACGTCCGCGTTGGCGGAGAACTCGTTCTTGTCCCACTTGGTGCCGGTGAGGAGGCTCCCGCCGACGAGGAAGGTCTCCGAGTTGCCGGAGGTGAGGGTGAAGTTCAGGCCCGCGGAGGAGACCCATTTCTTGGGTGCTTCCTCGGCGACGGCCATGGATGTGACGGCCGCGGCGATGGCGGCCAGGATCAAGTGCGTGTTGTGTTTCTGCATACGGGAGGGGCGATTGGTATCGACGCCGGCATCCCGCGGCAACCCGGTTGTTTCTCAGGTCATCTCTTGGCCCCGCGGACCCACCAGGGTTTCTCGGCGCAGAAGAGGTGTCCGGCGTTCACGTAGCTGGGACCGTGCACCGCCAGGAGGGGGAATCCGTCCGGGAGGCGTTGGCGCAGCGAGACGTCGAGGAAGAAGTTGAACCACGCGTGGTCCGCGTCCCAGAAGCTGGAGTGCCACCGGGAGTTCGCGGTGAACGGCGAGATGTACACCGCCTGCACCGGCCGGAGGTAGTCGTGCACCACGAAGAAATCCTCCTTGTAGCTCTCCTGCACCCGCAGCGGGATGCGCACGCACTCCCGGTATCCGTACCAGGCCACCGCCCACGGGATGTCGCTGATCATCAGCGATCCGGCCGGCGTGTAGTTGCTGAGCTCCCGGATCACCGAAGGCCGGTACGGCTCGGCCAAGGGATATTGCCGGCGCGGGAACCAGCCGGGGAGCGCGATCACCGCGGCGGCCAAGGCGATCACCAGCGGAAGGCTGAAAACGCCCATCGCCGCGACATGGGTCATCGAACGCAGCAACGGGAAGGGGAACTCGATGTGGTCCAGCAACATCATGAACATCGCCGAGCCGAAGAGGAAGACCAACGGCACCGCCAGCACGAGCAGGTTCTCCGAGTTCACCACCGGCACCATCTCGGACAGCGAGGTCGTCCACGCCGCTTGGGCCAGGAACAGCATCGCCAAGGACCCGAGCACGAACCACCGGAGGCGCCCGAGCGAAGGATCGCGGAACGGCACCAGCAGCCCGACGAGGAAGAACGCCGTGAGCCATCCGCCGCCCAGCCGCGGCAGGTCGTCCTGCAGCTGGGACAACACATTGCCGACCACCTTACGCACCGGCTCGGTCATGGGCATCGTGGCCAGTTTCGGGTCGAACGAACGCTCCAAACGGTCGGCCGGGAAGCTCTCCGTGCCCGCGAACAGCGCGTAGCCGGCGGTCCCGAACGGCTGCCCGGAGAGGCTCCAGTTGCGCGCGAGCCACGGGCTCACCACGAGGGTGAAGGCCAGCACGGCGGCGAGGGAGGTGGACGCGCGGCGTCCGCCGGCGAAGAGCAGGAGGAACAGGACGGCCGGCACCAGGAGCAATCCGGCCTGATAGCGCGTTAGGCACGCCGCGCCCAGCACCAGCCCGGCGAGCAGGGCGAGCAGGATCTGTCGCAAGCCACCAGCTTTTGCCTCGGCACGTTCTCCGCGCTCGATCACCACGAGCAGATGCGCGACGGCCAGGACCAGCACCATCAGCAGCATCGTCGAAAGGCCGGAGTAGGCGAACCTCCACAGCTGTTCGGTTCCGGCGGTGACCGCGGCCGCCAAGAACGCGACGGCCGGGTCGAAGACGAGCCGTCCCAGGCGATAGACCTGGACGACCACGATGACGAACAGCCCGATGTTCAACCAGCCGATCGCCATCTCCGGCGGCAACCGGTGCAGGCCGACCGGCTCAGCGGCGACGCCGTGGCGGATCTTCATCGGCAGCGCCTTGAAGAGCCCCGCCAGCAGGGCCGGATAGAGCGGTGGGTTCTCCAGGTCCGGATGCGCGGTCCGCAGCACGGCGTTCACGTCGGTGCCCTTGGCGCGGGCCTTGTCCTGCAGCAGATGGATGCTCAGCGGCCGGATGTACCAGGTCGTGAACCCGCGTCCCTCGGCGATGTTCCGTCCGAGCTGGGCCTGGTCCATGGCCTCCGGGGCCGTGAAGTTGCGCGCCTCCATGAGGTGGTAGGCCACGATCGCCGCCGCCGCGCACACGGTCAGCAAGAAGGCCTTGATCCACAGGATCCCGGCGCCTTCCTCGAAGTAATGGATCCAGGTCTGGATTCCTTTTGGGGTCTCGCTCGTCATCGAAAATAGGGGCAAAAGCTGCGCAGGAAAACGCCCCGATGGGAAGCGGGTGTTTCATGGGCGTCCGCGCGATGGGACACGAGGAGCGCCGGGGCGTTCAAAAACCCTCGAGATGGAACTCGTGCAGGCGGCGGTGCAGCGTGCGGCGGCTGATGCCGAGCTTCTGCGCGGCCGCGCTGCGGTTGCCGTCGCACTCCTTGAGCGCGTGGATGAGCAGCTGGCGTTCCCCCTCCTTCATCGACAGCTGGCCGGACGCCAGCTTTTCCCGGGTCTCCAGCTCGCTCGAGACGACGGACGGCGTGCGCACGGGCGCCGGGAGGTCGCGCCCGGCCACCTGCTCGCCGCGGCACATCACGACGGCGTGCTCCACCGCGGCGCGGAGCTCGCGCACGTTTCCGGGCCAGCGGTAGGCCAGCATCATCTCCATCGCCTCGGTGCTGAAGGACGTGACCGTTTTGCCGTTGTCCGCCGCGAATTCCTTGAGGAAGGCCGTGGAGAGCGCAGGGATGTCCACCACGCGGTCGCGCAGCGGCGGCAGATGGATGGGAACGACCGCGAGACGGTAGTAGAGGTCTTCGCGGAACTTCCCCGCCTTCACCTGCGCGAGCAGGTCCTTGTTCGTCGCCGAGAGCAGCCGCACGTCGGCGGTGAGCGTCTTGCTGGAGCCGACGCGCTCGAAGGTCCGCTCGCCGAGGAAGCGCAACAGCTTCACCTGCGTCGTGGCGTCGATCTCGCCGATCTCGTCCAGGAACAGCGTCCCGCCCTGCGCCTCCTCGATCCGCCCGATGCGGCGCTCGTGCGCGCCGGTGAAGGCGCCCCGTTCGTGGCCGAACAGCTCGGATTCCAGGAGCGTCGCCGGCAACGCCGCGCAGTTCACCGTGACCAGCGGGCCGCGGGCCCGGGGGCTGTTCTGGTGGATCGCCTTCGCCGCGAGCTCCTTGCCGGTGCCGCTCTCGCCGGTGATGAGCACGGTCGTCTTCGCCGGCGCGACGGCCTGGATGGTCTCGAAGACCTCCTTCATGGACGGCGCCTCGCCGATGATGTTCTGGACGCCGAACTTCTGGTCGAGACGCTTGTGCAGCTGGGTGTTCTCGACCTCGAGGGCGGTGCGCTTCAGCGCGCGCTGGATGCGCAGCTCCAGTTCGTCGATCTGCAGCTTGCCCTTCGCGATGTAGTCGTCCGCCCCGCGCTTCATGGCCTCGACCGCCACGTCCTCGGAGCCGTAGGCCGTCATGAGGATGCACACCGGCGGCTTGGGACCGGCTTTGGCGCGGGTGATGAGCTTGAGGCCGTCCTCTCCGGCCATGCGCAGGTCGGTGAGCAGGACGTCGAAGGATTCCTTCTCCATCAGCTGCATCGCCGTGGCCGCGTCCTCGGCCACGTAGACGTCGAACTTGTCCTCCAGCGCGGCGCGGAGGCCGTCGCGGGTGGGCTTCTCGTCGTCGACGATCAAGAGCGTGGGCGTGGTCATCGTGCGCGGACGATAGCGGGCCGGCCGGCCGCGTCACGTCTTCCGCGGGGTCCTCGACGTGCCCGAGCGAAACGCTTGTCGGTGCGGTCCGATCCCGTAATGTCGGCCCACACGTCCCGGCCGCGCGCCGGGTCCATTTTTTGATGAGCGAACCTGCGATCACCCCGGAACTCGTCGCGAAGCACAACCTGACTTCCGACGAGTATCAGAAAGTCCTCGAGATCCTCGGCCGCGTGCCGACGTACACCGAGCTGGGCATCTTCTCGGTCATGTGGTCGGAGCACTGCTCCTACAAGAACACACGGCCGGTGCTGAAGACCTTCCCCACGAAGGGCGCCGGCATCCTCGTCGGCGCGGGCGAGGAGAACGCGGGGATCATCGACGTCGGCGACGGCGTCGCCATCGCCTTCAAGATCGAGTCGCACAACCACCCTAGCGCGGTGGAGCCGTTCCAGGGCGCCGCCACGGGCGTGGGCGGGATCATCCGCGACATCTTCACCATGGGCGCGCGGCCGGTCGCCGCGCTGAACTCGCTGCGCTTCGGCGAGCTGTCGAACCCCGAGGTCCGCCGGCTCTTCTCCGGCGTCGTGGACGGCATCGCGCACTACGGCAACTGCTTCGGCATCCCCACGATCGCGGGCGAGGTCTGCTTCGACAAGAGCTACGAAGGCAACCCGCTGGTGAACGCCTTCGCGCTCGGGGTGCTGCGCCACGAGCAGATCACCCGCGGCGCCGCCCACGGCATCGGCAACCCCGTCTTCTACGTAGGGCCCGCCACCGGCCGGGACGGCCTCGCCGGCGCGGCCTTCGCCTCGCAGGACCTCACCGACGAATCGGCGGAGCAGCAGCGCGGCGCCGTCCAGGTCGGCGACCCGTTCATGGAGAAGCTCGTGTGCGAGGCCTGCCTCGAGCTGCTCGCCACCGGCGTCGTCGCCGGCATGCAGGACATGGGTGCGGCCGGCCTCACCTGCTCCACCTGCGAGACCGCGGCGCGCGCGGGCACGGGCATCGAGATCGAGCTCGACAAGGTCCCGCAGCGCGCGCCGAACATGACCAGCTACGAGATCATGCTCTCCGAATCCCAGGAGCGCATGCTGATCGTCGTCCACAAGGGCCACGAGGAGGCCGTGAAGCGCATCTTCGACAAATGGGACCTCCCGTGGGCCGAGATCGGCGTCGTGACCGACACCGGTCGCATGGTCGTCCGCCACGGCGGCAAGGTCGTCGTGGACGTGCCGGCCAAGAAGCTCGCCGACGAGGCGCCCATCTATTTCCGCGAATCGAAGGAGGCCGCCTACATGGCCGATGTCCGCGCGTTCCGCCTCGATGGTGTCGCCGACACGAAGGACGCGCCCGGCGACCTCAAGCGCCTGCTCGCCAACCACACCGTCGCGTCGAAGAACTGGGTCTACCGGCAGTACGACCACATGGTCCGCGACGGCTCGGTCGTGTGCCCCGGCAGCGATGCCGCCGTCATCCGCATCAAGGGCGACTCGCTCCCGGTGATGAGCGCCGCGCTCGCCGAGAAGGTCGGCGACCGCCCCGTGCCCGAGAAGTTCGTGGCCTTCACCGTCGACTGCAACGGCGGCTACGTCTACCTCGACCCGTACGAGGGCGGGAAAGCGGCCATCACCGAGGCCTGCCGCAACCTGGCCTGCACCGGCGCGCTGCCGCTCGGTTCGACCGACAACCTCAACTTCGGCAACCCGCACAACCCGGAGATCTTCTGGCAGCTCAAGGAATCCGTCCGCGGCCTGGCCGAAGGATGCCGCGCGTTCGATGCCCCGGTCACAGGCGGCAACGTCTCGCTCTACAACCAGCGCGGCGCGCTCGGGTCCATCGACCCGACGCCGACCGTCGCCGTCGTCGGCCTCATCGCCAAGGCGGAGCACATCACCACCCAGTGGTTCAAGGCCGAGGGCGACGCCATCATCCTGCTCGGCGCGCCGGTCGACACCGCGGACCCGCTCCAAGGACTCGGCGGCAGCGCCTGCCTGAAGACCGTCCATGGTCTCAAGACCGGTCTTCCCCCGCGCGTCGACCTGGAGGCGGCGAAGGTCCTGCACACGACCTTGATCGGCTTGATCCGCGAGGGCGTGGTGAAGAGCGCGCACGATTGCAGCGACGGCGGCCTGGCGGTGGCCATCGCCGAGAGCTGCTTCAGCAACCAGGTCGCGAAGGACACCTTCCGGTTCCTCGGTGCGAGCATCGACCTCACCGCGGCGATCGCCGGGACGGCCCCGCGCCTCGACGCGCTGTTGTTCGGCGAGACGCAGAACCGCGTCGTCATCTCCGTCGCGGCCTCCGATGCCGGTCGCGTGGTGAAGCAGGCCGGGATCCTCGGCGTGCCGGCCGTGGTCATCGGCAAGGTCGGCGGCGACACGTTGTCGGTGAAGACGCCCATGGGCGGGTTCACGTCGCCGGTCGCGGAGCTGCACGACGCCTGGTGGAACAGCATCGCCCGCGCGATGGCGTGACGCGCTTCCGGCCGCGGCGCCGACGGTCCGCTCCGCCGCCCGGGCCCTGCTAACGCCCGTGGCGGAGCGGCGAGGTCCGCCAGTCGTACTGGATCGCGGCCACGCGGAACAAGAACGTGCCCGTGACCGACAACGTGCCGGCCACCGGCGCCGAAACGCCGAGCTTCGCCACCAAGGTGACGAACACCGTGCAGCCCGCGGCGGCCGCCAGCGCGTAGAACTGGCCGGCCCGGAAGATCAGCGGCTCCTCGCGCACGATGATGTCGCGCAGCAAACCGCCGCCCGCGGCGTTGACCACGCCGACCAGCACGGCGGCCGGGGCGCTGAGCCCGGCCTGCAACGAGAGCTGCGAGCCGATGACCCCGTAGGCCGCGAGCCCGAGCGCGTCCAGCACGTCGAAGACGAGCCCGAGACGGTCGTGCAACCGGCCGGACCACCAACCGAACACGCACGCGGCCGCGATGGTCGGCACGTACCGCCAATCCATCAGCAGCAACGGCGGGCCGGTCTGGAGGAACAGTCCGTCGCGCAACAGCCCGCCGCCGAGCCCGGTGACGAGCGCGAGGCAGAAGACGCCGACGACGTCGTAGTTCCGGCGCAAGGCCGCGATGGCCCCGGTCACCGCGAACACGAACGTCGCGGCGAAGTGGAACCAGAGCGGGAGCTCGAAGGCGGGCGTGCCCATGGGGCGTGCGGATCCCGGGCGGCGCTCCCGCCTCAGATCGCGAAGTCGTTGTACTCCGGTCTCACCGCTTCGAGCGGCGGTTGGAGCATGCCGGCGGCGACGGTGGCGTTGGTGCCGGGCTCGATGAGGACGAAGGAACCGGTCAGGCGGTTGGTCGCGTAGCCGTCGAACACCAGCGGCTTGGCCACCTTCAGGCGGATCTCGCCGATGTCGTTCATCGCCAGTTCCGCCGGTTCCGGCTGCGGTTCGTAGGTGTGGATGTCGATGCGGTTCTCGAGCGCGGTGACGACGGATTGCACGGTCTGCGTGGTGTGCTTGAGCAGGTACTTCTTGCCGCGCTGGAGCGGACGCGGGTGCATCCAGGCGACGCGCGCATGGAGGTCCGTGCCCGCACCGGGCAGCGCATCGAGTCCCACCACCATGTCGCCGCGGCTGATGTCGAGGTCATCGGCGAGCACGAGGGTGACCGATTGCGGGCAGAAGGCCTCCTGGAGCTTGCCGGAGTAGGTCCAGATCTCCTTCACCGTGCTCTTCAGGCCGCTGGGCAGGACCATGACCTTCTGGCCGACCTTCACGATGCCGCCGGCGATCTGGCCGCTCAGGCCGCGGAAATCGTGCAGGGCGGGATCGCGCGGGTTGTTCGGGCGGTTGACCCACTGCACGGGCAGCCGGAAGCCGGAGAGGTTCCAGTCGCTGGCGATATGGACGTCCTCCAGGTGTCCGAGCAGCGTGGGGCCTACGTACCACGGTGTGTGCTTGGAAGGATCCACCACGTTGTCGCCGTTGAGCGCGCTCATGGGGATGAACTTCACGTCCTTCATGTCGAGCCGCGGGAGGAACGCTTCGAAGGCGTCCCGGATCTCGAGGAAGCGCTCGTGGCTCCAGTCCACGAGGTCCATCTTGTTCACCGCGATGACGAGATGCGGGATGCGCAGCAGCGACGCGATGTAGGTGTGGCGGCGCGACTGCTCGATGACGCCTTGGCGGGCGTCGACGAGGACGATCGAGAGGTTCGCGGTCGAGGCGCCGGTCACCATGTTGCGGGTGTACTGCACGTGCCCCGGGGTGTCGGCGACGATGAACTTGCGGCGCGGCGTGGCGAAATACCGGTAGGCGACGTCGATGGTGATGCCCTGCTCGCGCTCGGCGCGGAGCCCGTCGGTGAGGTTCGCGAGGTTGATCTGGCCGCCGCCGGTGATGTCGGCGGAACGCTCGAGCGCCTCGAGCTGGTCCTCCATCAGGTTCTTGGAGTCGTACAGCAGCCGGCCGATGAGCGTGGACTTGCCGTCGTCGACGCTGCCGCAGGTGTTGAAGCGGAGGAGCTCGATGGGGTGGTTGGCGGGATGGGACATGGTTGCGTTCTCGGAAAAATCAGGCGGCCGGGGCCCGGATGAAGCCGGCCTTGCCGGCGGCGCCGGTAACGGGCTCCCCGGCTCCCGCGCGCTCCGTGCGGTGCTTGTGGAGTGGGAGCTTCATCTCTCGGGCGGAAGGATGACCGGGATCACGTCGCGCTTGTTGCGGCGGTAGACGGCGAAGTCGCGCCGGTCGGTGGTGATGACGGGGTGTTCGGGGAACAACTCGCTCATGCGGACCACGCACAGGTCGCAGAGGTCGGGCATTTGGTCGGCGAAACGCGCGGCGAGCTCGGTCAGGTGCGCGTGGTTGGCCGCCAGGTTGAACTCCACCTCCAGCAGGCCGCTGCCCAACACCTCCGTGACCAGCGCCGGATCGCCCAGCAGATAAGCCGCTTCGGTCAGCACCGCTTCGCAGGTCAGCAAGGGTTCCGCGACCTGCCCGGCCAGACCGACCGCCCACGCGTGGTGTTCATCCCGGGCATTCAGGAACGCGACGAGGAACCCGGTGTCGGCGATCGCGGTCATCGCTTTCCGAACCCCTCACGGGTGGACAGGTCGCGGGGCAACCCCTTGGCCTTGCCGGCGAGCGCCATCCAAGGCTTCTCACCCGTGGCGGCCCGCGCCTTCGTCAACTGGAGGCGGACGACCTCGCCCTGGGTCTGGCCCGTGCGTTCCGCCGTCTCCTTCAGCCAGGCCGCGAGGTCCGCGGGGAGACGGACGCTGAGTGTGTTGCTCATATGGCGGAAGTGTATGACGTGATCGGGACCTTGCAACCCGGGGTTCTCCTCAGAAATACCCGGCCTTCTTCCGGTCCTCCATCGCGGCCTCGCTGGCCTTGTCGTCGGCGCGGGTGCCGCGCTCGGTGACGCGCGCGGCGGAGACCTCGCCGATGATGTCGTCCACGCTGGTCGCGGGGGACTCGATCATGCCGGTGCTGATCATGTCGGCGATGGTGCGGACGCGGACGACCATCGTCGCCCGTTTCTCGTTCGGCCGCGGGCGGGCGCCTTCGTAGGGGTCGGGCCGTGAGGCGTCGGTGTGCGGGGTCGGCACGGGCAGCCATTGTCCTCCGCGGCGGAAGCATTCGCGGGTATGGCTGAAGTAGATGTTCGGGACCTCGAGCTTCTCCTGCTTGATGTATTCCCAGACGTCCATCTCGGTCCAGTTGGACAGCGGGAACACGCGCATGTTCTCGCCGGGGTTCAAGCGGGCGTTGTAGAGGTTCCAGATCTCGGGGCGCTGGTTCTTCGGGTCCCACTGGCCGAAGCCGTCGCGGAAGCTGAAGAAGCGCTCCTTGGCCCGGGCCTTCTCCTCGTCGCGCCGCGCGCCGCCGATGGCGCAGTCGAACCGGAACTCCTCGATGGCGCCGAGCAGCACGGGGATCTGCAGCTTGTTGCGGCTGATCTCGCCCGGCGCGGGCATCGCGGTGCCGTCGGCGATGGCCTGGTCGACGGTCCGGACGATGAGCTTGGCCCCGAGCTCCTTGGCGCGGCGGTCGCGGAACTCGATGAGCTCGGGGAACTCATGGCCGGTCTCGACGTTGAGGAACGGCATCGGCAGGTCCGACGGGCGGAAGGCCTTCTCGGCGAGCCGGAGCAGGCAGATGGAATCCTTGCCGCCGGAGAACAGCAGGACGGGCCGTTCGAACTCGGCCGCCACCTCGCGCATGATGTGGATGGCTTCGGTCTCGAGATACTGGAGATGGTCGAGGTGGTAGGAAGACATGGAAAGGAGATGGAGGATGGCCGGTGGAGACAGCTCCGGCGGCTAGCTGTTCTTGTCCGCGACCGCCTTGCCGCCCCACGCCGCGTGGAGGCCGCACTCGCGCTTCTCGTCGGCTTTGGCGGGATCGAAGTAATCCCACTCGTTCGGGAGGTCGTGCTCCTTGAGGTAGGCCTCCATCTGGGCGTCGGACCAGTGGAAGACAGGGCTGACCTTGAGCGAGTTGAAGTTCCCGTCGGGCGACACGATGTCGAGGCCGGCGCGGTTCGGGTTCTGCACCTTCCGCAGCGCGGTGAGCCAGACGGTCGGGGCGAGCTCCTTCATCCCGCGCTGGAACGGCTCCAGCTTCATCACGGTGCTGAAGGCCTTGATGCGCTCCTCGTTCTCGGGCGTCGGCTCGGGCATCCCGCCGTGGACCGCGTCGTAATGCGCCGCGGTCAGGCGCGGCAGGAAGGGCCGGATGTCCAGCTTGAGCCGGGAGCGCAACTGCTCGGCGTGCCGGTAGGTCGCCGGGCGGTTGTAGCCGTGGTCCACCCAGAGCACCGGGATATCGGGCTGGACCTGCGTGACGAGGTGCAGGAGGACCGCTTCGTACGGGCGGAAGTTGGTGGAGATGACGGCGCGGCCGCCGGCCCGGGCGATGGCCCAGCGGACGACATCGAGCGCGGACTTGGACGTCAGCTCGGCGTTGGCTTGGAGGATCTGGTCGTGGGTCATGGGAAAGGGACGGGTGTCGAGGTCCGGAGGTCGAGGCGATGATCGCGGCTGTGGCGGACGGACGATTTGCCGACGGTTGGAAATGCGCTTAACTCCCCGCTCCGCGGCGCTAAGCTGCGAGGGGTTCCCCTATCGCGGGGTCCCGGCGAACTGATCTCACGAACAAGACCATGAACGAAACCAACACCATCCGTGTGGGCCAAGCGGTGCCCGACTTCGACCTCGAGACGTACGAACCGGCTTCCGGTGAGTTCGGCAAGCTTTCGCTCGCCGAGCAGAAAGCCGCCGGGAAGTGGACCGTGCTCGTCTTCTATCCGGCCGACTTCACCTTCGTCTGCCCGACCGAGCTGGCCGACCTGGCCGACCAGCACGCCGCGCTCGCCAAGCTCGGCGCGACCGTCGCCGGCGTCTCCACCGACACGAAGTACGCCCACCTCGCGTGGCGCAACTCCGAGCGCTTGCTCGCCAACGTCCGCTACACGTTGGCGGCGGACCCGACGGGCGCGTTGTCGCGGACGCTCGGCGTGCTCGACGAGAAGAGCGGCCTCGCACTTCGCGGCACCTTCATCATCAACCCGTCCGGCGTGCTCGTCTCGTCGGAGGTCAACTTCTACAACGTGGGCCGCAACGCCGCGGAGCTGCTCCGGAAGGTCGAGGCGAACACCTACCTCATCGACCATCCCGCCGAGGCGTGCCCGGCCAACTGGCGTCCGGGCAGCAAGACGCTTGCTCCCGACGCGAAGATGGTCGGCAAGGTCTACGAGGCGTTGAACGGTTGATCCCGGCATCGGTGGAACAGGACGAGGACCGGCCGCATCGGCCGGTCCTCTTTCTTTGTCCGGATCAGTTGGAGGCCGCCGAGGTGGTGGTCCAGACGGCGCGGGCCACCCAGTCGCCGAAACGTTCGCCGCCGACGCGCTCCTTGGCGTAGCGGGTCAGCAGCGGCCGCAGCTCGTCCACGATCTCGGGGTCCTTGACGACGTCCTTGTGCAGCCTGTTGAGGCGCGTGCAGGACTCGTTGCCGCCGAGGTAGAGCTGGTAGCGTCCGGGGCCTTTCCCGACGAGACCGATCTCCGCCATGTAAGGCCGTGCGCAGCCGTTCGGGCAGCCGGTCATGCGGATGATGATCTCCTGGTCGGCGAGGCCGACCTCGGCCAACAGGCCCTCGATATTGGTCATCAAGGTCGGCAGATAGCGTTCGCTCTCGGCGAGGCCGAGACCGCAGGTGGGCATCGAAGGGCACGCCATCGAGGCGCGCCGGATCGCGGTGGCCTGGCCGGCGACCGGGATCCCGTGGTCGGCGAGGACCTGGGTGATGGCGGCCTGGTCGGCCGCGGCGATGTCGGCGATGATGATGTTCTGCGACGGCGTGAGGCGGAACTCGGGCCCGAAACGCTGCGCGATGGTCGCGAGCGCGGCCTTCAACCGGTAACCGTCCTTGTCCTTCACGCGGCCCGCCTCGACGTAGAGACCGAGGAACTTGGTGCCGTCCGCGGCGGTGTCCCATCCGAAGTGGTCGCCCTGCTTCTCGAAGCGGTAGGGCTTGGCGTCCGCGAGCCGGTAGCCGAGGCGGGTCTCGAGTTCCTGGCGGAACCACGCGGCCCCCTTTTCCTCGAGCACGTACTTCAGGCGCGCGTGCTTGCGGTTCGTGCGGTCACCGAAGTCGCGATGGATCTTCAGAACGTTCTGCGAGACCTCGATGAGCTGGTCCGGCGTGAGGAAGCCGATGACGTCCGCGATGCGGGGATAGGTCTCCTCGTTGCCGTGGCTGCGGCCGAGACCGCCGCCGACGGTGAGGTTGTAGCCGGTCAGCTTGCCGCCTTCCTCGATCGCGATGTAGCCGAGGCAGTTGGTGAAGATGTCGACATCGTTCACCGGTTGGATGGCCAGGGCCGTCTTGAACTTCCGCGGCAGGTAGGTCTGGCCGTAGAGCGGATCGACGAAATCCTTGTTCTCCGGCGCGTTGAGGTCGAGCTGGACGCCTTCGACCCAGATCGAGTGGTAGGCCTTCGTCTTCGGCATCAGCGCCAGCGAGATGCGGTGGGCATCGGCGAGCACATCGGCCTGGAGCCCGTTGCGGGCGGGCGCGGGCGGGGCCATGACGTTGCGGTTCACGTCGCCGCACGCGGCCAGCGTGTCCATCATCGCCTCGTTCAGCTGCTTCATCAGCGGTCCCAGCCCCGACTTCACCACGCCGTGGAACTGGAAGCTCTGGCGCGAGGTGATGCGCAGCGTCTGGTTGCCGTAGGTCGTCGCCAGACGGTCGTAGACCAGGTACTGCTTCGAGCTGAGCACACCGCCGGGGATGCGCCCGCGGATCATCCAGATGTAGTGCTTGCCGGCCTTCCGCAGGTCGCGGTCGTCCTGCTGGTAGATGCCGTGGAACTTCATGAACTGCTCGTCGTCGGCTGAGAAGCAGAGCGCCGCGGGGTCGTTCAACGTGGCCGCGAGATGGCCCGCGAGCGTCGGGATGGCGGTCTTCAGCTCTTCGTTGCGGCTGGGCTTCTTGACGGCGGCGGGAGCGGTTTCGGACATAATCTTAAGCGAGTTACAGAAGATAGAGAGGTTAACGTTTCGCTAGGTGGGGTCAAACGCAAATTCGCCCCGTTTGGATTGCCGATCGTGGAGCCAAGCACCGCGGTCGGCGGTCGGGAGCCGTCCGATGCGGGGTCGATGCGGAGGGTTGCCCGGCGGGGTGGTTGCCTCGATCCGGTCGGGTCCGGTCCCTCATGCGAGGGACTTCACGAGTGTCTCGATGACGTCCATGCCCTCTTCGGCCTGGGACCGGGGCAGGTTGAGGGCCGGCAGCAGCCGGGCGATCTGGTTGCCGCTCGGGATGGTGAGGACGCCGGCCTCATGGAGCCGGTTGACGAACTGGATGCTGGCCGGCTTGTCGCTGGCCGAGAAAGCGCGGATCCGCGAGCGGTCCTGGAGCTCGATCCCGAGCATGAAGCCGAGACCCCGCGCGCTCTTCACGACGCCGGGATGGTCCTCCGCCAGCTTCGCGATGCGCGCCTTCAGGAAATCGCCGGTGGCCCGGACATGGTCGGCCAACCGGTCCCGCTCGATCACGTCGAGGACCTTCAGCGCGACGGCGCAACCGAGCGGCGTGCCGCCGAACGTGGTCCCGTGCGATCCCGCGCCGAGCAGGTCGCACAGCTTCACGCCGTGGGCCTCCTCGCGCACCCAGAACGCCGCGATCGGGAACCCGCCGCCCAGCGATTTCGCCATCGACACGCCGTCGGGCAGGAATCCCTCCGCGCCCGGGATGCCTTCGAGGACGCGTTGGAAGCTCTGGAAACGGCCGGTGCGGAAATGGCCGCACTGCACGGCGTCGACCAGCAGCAGGATCCGTTTCTCATCGCAGAGCTTGCGGAGCCCGAGCAGGTATGCGGCGGTCGCGGGCGTGACCCCGCCCTCGCCCTGGATGCCCTCCACGAGGATCGCCGCGGTCGACGGCGACAACGCCGCGCGCATCGCCTCGAGATCGTTGAAGGGCACGTGGCGGAAGCCCGGGATGATCGGCTCGAAGCCCTTCTTCACCTTCTCTTGGCCGGTGGCGGCGATGCCGGCGAGCGTCCGGCCGTGGAACGAGTCCACCGCGGTGATCACTTCGAAGCGCCCCTCGTCGTGGCCGAACTTCCGGGCGAGCTTGTACAGGCCTTCGTTGGCCTCGGCGCCGGAGTTGCAGAAGAAGACCTTGCCGGGCGCGAGATGGCCGACGAGCCGTTGCGCGAGGCGTCCCTGCGGTTCCTGGAAGTAGAGGTTCGAGACGTGGACGAGCTTGCGCGATTGCTCGACGAGCGCCTCGGTGACCTCGGGGTTGGAGTGGCCGAGCGTGCAGACGGCGATGCCGCCGCCGAGGTCGAGGTAGCGCTTCCCGGCGACATCCCAGACGTAGCTGCCCGCGCCGTGGCTGAGGACGAGCTCGAAGCGCCCGTAGCTGGGCACGACGAAACGGTTGAACAGCTCGCGGACCTCCGCGAACTGGTTGTGGACGATGGGCGGCGGGGCGGGGACCAGTTCTCTCATCAGATGCGGACGCATCGCCGCAAAAAGCGGCGCGGCATGCAAAGCGTTTTTGCGGCGATGCGTGCTGGAGGAAGCCGTCCGCTCATCTGCCGTCGGCCGCCGTGAAGTCCGCGAGCGCCGCGCGGAGCTGGGCGGGCGAGAACTTTTTCCGGATGTCCGCCATCGCGTCGCCGGCGAGACGGTCGCACCGCTCGTTCAACGCGTGGCCCGCGTGGCCCTTCAGCCACTTCCAGGTGATGCGGTGCTTCGCCGCCAACGCATCCAGTTCCTGCCATTGGTCCTGGTTCTTGACCGGCTTCTTGTCGGCCGTCCGCCAGCCGTTGCGCTTCCATCCGGCCACCCAGCTGGTGATGCCCTGGCGGAGGTAGTTGGAATCGGTGTGGAACTCGATGCTGCAAGGTTGGTTCAGCGCCTTGAGGGCCTGGATCGCGGCCTGGAGCTCCATGCGGTTGTTGGTCGTCGCCGGCACGCCGCCGGACAGCTCCCACATCTGCTCGCCGTGCTCGATGACCCACGCCCACGCGCCGACGCCGGGATTCCCCTGGCAGCCGCCGTCGGTGTGGATGACGACCTTGGCCGATGACGCGCTCACAGCACGACTTCCGTCCCCACACCGGCATCGGTGAAGATCTCGAGCAGGACGGAGTGCGGTGTCCGGCCGTCGACGAACGAGACCTTGTCCACGCCCGCCTTCAGCGCGGCGACCGCGCTGTCCACCTTCGGGATCATGCCCTTGTCCACGATGCCCGCGGCCTTCAACCCCGGGACCTCGCTGGTCTGGAGGTGGGCGATCACGGTCGACGGGTCCTTGGGGTCGCGCATCAGTCCGGGCACGTCGCTCATGAAGACCAACCGCTTCGCCTTGAGCGCGATGGCGGCCATCGCGGCCGCGACGTCGGCGTTGCAGTTGTGGATCTTGCCGTCCTCGCCCCGCGCCGTGGGGCTGATCACCGGCGTGAAACCGCGCGCGATGCAATCCAGCAACGGCGCGGTCTTCACCTCGGTGACCTCGCCGACGAACCCGATGTCGAGCTTCGCGCCGTCCGGACCGGTGAGCCACATCTTGCGGCAGGTGAAGATGTCCGAGCCGGCGAACCCCTTCGCCAGGCCGCCGAGACGGTTGATCGTCGCCACGACCTCGGGGTTGATCTCGCGCGACAGCACCTGCTCGACGACGGCGACC
Organism: Verrucomicrobiota bacterium; assembly: GCA_947454005.1. Classification (GTDB taxonomy): domain Bacteria; phylum Verrucomicrobiota; class Verrucomicrobiia; order Limisphaerales; family UBA9464; genus CAIVQB01. Next base: position 1,460 of record CANGMH010000017.1, on the reverse strand, counting down.
GTCGCCTCGTCGGTCACGCGCTGGCCCTGGATGAAGCTCGCCTTCAATCCGGCCGCCTCCATCGCCCGGGTGATGGCTTTGCCGCCGCCGTGGACGACCACGGGGTTCACCTCGACGGCTTCGAGGAAGACGACGTCGCGGGCGACGCCGTCGCGGACCGCGGGATCGGGAGAATCCATGAACGAACCGCCGTACTTCACGACGAACGTGGTGCCGGCGAACTTCTGGATGTAGGGCAACGCCTCCAACAACGTGGCGGCCTTGGCGATGAGGTCTTGCATGGAGGACAGGGTCGGACTTACAGGCCCTAGTCGTCGAGTGACATCGAGGTCCTAGTGTTGCAGTTCAGGCTAACGGCTATGCCATTTCGAGATGCCGGGTTGGCACGATTTCGAGCAGCGAATCGAAAAACATCAGGAATTTGCTGCAATTCTCATTAATTCTTCTGCTGAAAATAGCTAACTACCCCTTCCCCTGGGAGCACCCATCCGCTGGTAGAAAATGATACACCATCATTGGAGTATGTAATATCACCTCTATTAAAATGGTCGCTGTTTGAGCTTGTGGCTCCGAAAAATGCGGTATCATAAATCAATCCGGGCTCGAATTGGAGGGATAATTGGAACCCGTGGCATGGATATTTGGCGAAGCACATTTCCACTGGATCGTCGATTGAGTTGACTACTACTACTCTGAACCTGACATCAACTCCATTCTTGATTTCAATCTCTCTTTCGAAAAGCAATTCCCACTTAACCACGTCACCTTCGTCCTTCTTTGTCATCTCTGCATGCTTTATATCATACTTATCATTACCAATCTTCGCTGTAAACTCAGTGCACCAGCGATCCGGTAATTCTTTGTATTTCTTTGCGCAGCTCCATTGCATCTGAAAATGGACTCGGTGTTTTGTGCCGTCTTGGTGTCCGTTGCAGAGATTGATTCGATAAAACCGAGAAATATCTGCGTTTATTAAATTAGGGTTTTCACTTCTGCGGGATAATTTTTTTTCAAATCGATAATTCTCGTAATAAATTGGTGTAATTGCCCCGCGAGTCACTTGGTCAAGGTGGTTGAAAAAATCATCCCTTATTTTTCCGTTCGGGACTTCACAGCGACTTTCTAGTATGGCCTTCGAAAATGCGTCCTTATGCGTTCTTGACATGATTTCCACCAAGCGGCCTCGGTGTAGCAAGTCTCCAATCGATTCCGCGATACTATTGCGCAGGTCCGAAAGGCTGAAGAAAACGGCAGTCAAAGCGACAGCCAACAAAGATCCGACGACTTGTGTCAACACCTCGGAGATTCCGGGATGTGTTGGCTTGAGAAAGTGCCCCAGAATGAACCCTATGATGCCTATCGACCCGATTGAGCAGATATACACAGCTGATCCATGCAGCGCTATCCAATCTCGGATTGGCCGAAGGTATTTGCTCATAGGTGTCCGGAGACACTGGGTG
>CANGMH010000016.1 GCA_947454005.1 Verrucomicrobiota bacterium | reverse complement strand
GGTGTCGTCCGGCGCGGAGACGGGCAGGAGAGCGCCCCGCGTCCGCTGCGCCCAAGCGTAGCCGAGATGCGTGTCGGCGACGACCAAGGTCCGCTGACCCGGCAGCCAGACCGCGCGCCGCGCATCGAGCAGGAGCCCGTCGGCGAGGGTCGCGGTCGATGCGGGGTGCGGCGCCATCGGCAGGGTCGGGCGGACGGTTCTCGGTGCCTGGAAACGAAGACGGGCGCCGGTCGGCCGGCGCCCGTCGTGAAGGGATCCGTGGTGGGCGACGGGCTAGGCGCCCATGCCGTCCTCGAAGCTCCCGCCGGCCTGCGGGAAGCAGAGGTGGTCGCGGGTGTAGGCGATGCCGTTGGCGCTGCAGTAATCGAGGTCCTTGTGGGCCGATTCGGCCTCGACGACGAGCGGCGCGGTCTTGGTGCCCATCAGCTTGGTGTAGCGGTCCTGGTAGCCGACGTGCAGGAGCAGCTCGACGTAGCGGCTCATGTTGAGGTCGCCGGTCGGCAGGTCGGTGAACTGCATCGCGCGTTTGCCCCACGCCGGCTGCATCGCGCGGAGCGGGAAGCCGGCGCGGATGGTGAAGTTCTTCACGTGCGCCGCGTAGATGCGGCCGCCGACCTTGAGGAAGCGCTGTTCCCAGGTCTCGCCTTCCCAGCAGTGCGACGGGTCGGCGTTCACCGCGAGGCATTTGTCGCCGTCGCAGATGCCCACCAGCATGTTGAAATCATCGGCGCACATCGCGGCGGTGCCGGGATGGATCTCATGGGCGAGATAGATGCCGAGCTTGCCGGCGTGGGCGCGGAGCTTGGCCGTCTTCTTCACGAAGCGCTCCTGGCCTTCCTTGATGAGGTCGAAGCCGCCGCCGGACCAGAAGCCCCACGGATATCCGGTCGCGAGTTCCCAGCCGAACGCGACGCCCCAGAACATCGGGATCACCTTCACGCCGAGCTCGGCCGCGAGGTCCATCAGCTTGAGCAGATACGTCTCGTGCCACTTCTCGATCTCCTGGGGAGATTTCTTGGCGACATCGGGCGCGATGAACGGGTTGCCGGACTTGGTGCCGGTCCACGCGCTGGTGTGGACCCAGAACGGGCAGTGCGCGCTGATGCCGTCCAGCGACATGCCCCGGGCCTCGAACGTCTCCTTGATCTCCTTCACCGACTTGAACCCTTTCGGGCCGTTCAGCATGTAGTTGCTCGGCTGCGCGCCGCTGGCACCCGACGCCTTGGCGTAGTCGAGGAACTGCGCGAGAGATTTGGCGCCGTGCTGGGCGCCTTCGATGGAGGCATGATAGGCGTTGGCCATAGTGGTAGCGTCGGTGGACTTGTTGCGCGGAAAACGCTGTTCCCTTTAGCGGCGGCGATGCGGGGCCGCAAGCCCCAAGCCGCGGCCGGGCGGTGAAATCTTCGCCGGCCTCACTTCGGGCCCGGTCTGAGCCACCGCGCGGACTCTCCGGCCAGGCCCGTGCGGCCGATGGGGACGACCCGCACCTCGTCCGGCACGCGCCCTCCGCGACGTCCGTCGAACTCGCGGTATCCGTTCCCGCCGGCGACGATCTCCTGCTGCCATTGTCCACCGGTCCGCACCTGGAGCACGAACGACCGCGCGGAGCCTTTCACCCGTTCTTTCCAGGTGACGGACAACAGCGAGTTCTTCGCCTTGAGCAAGGCGTGGATGTCGGGCATCGGCGGCGGCGTGTTCCCGAGCCACGGCGTGGCCGGCACCAAGGCCGGTTGGGCGAACACTTCCTTCGCCAAGCCGCTCGCGACGCCGCCGAGGTCCTTGCGCAGGCTGGTGGCGTTCCAGAAGACGATGCCGTGCGCGCCGCCGTCGGTGCGGGTCAGACGGAGCTGGTTCACGATGTCGAGGGCCGGACGGTCCTTGCCCACGCTCGCGCTGGCGACGCCCGGCGCGAGGATCCGGCCCTTGGTGTTCTGCTCGGCCCACCAACGCAGCAGTCCCGGGAAGCTCTGCTCGCGCTTGCCGAGCGCCCAGTAGAGCTGCGGCGAGACGTAATCGCACCAGCCCTCGCGCAGCCACCGCCGCGCGTCGGCGTAGAGCAGACCATAGGCGTCGAGCCCTTTGATCCCCGCCGGCGATCCGGGCCGCCAGATCCCGAACGGGCTGACACCGAACTTCAGCCACGGCTTCTCCGCGTGCACCGCCGCGTCCAGCTTCTCGATGAATCCGTCCACGTTCGCGCGCCGCCAATCGTCCCGCTCCAGCCGACCGCCTTCCCGCCGATATCGCGCGTAGCTGGCGTCGTCGGGGAAGGGGATGAGCGCCGCGCCGTCCTTCTCCGGATAAGGATAGAAGTAATCGTCGATGTGCAGGCCATCGACATCATATCGGCGCACGATGTCGGCGATCACCCGGAGCGACCACGCGCGGGCCTCCGGCAATCCCGGATCGAGCCAAAGATAGCTGCCGTAGCTCACCACCCATCCCGGATGCGTCCTGCTGATGTGGTCGGCCGAGATCGGCGACCGCGCCTCGTGATAACGGGCGCGGAAGGGATTCACCCAGGCATGCAGCTCGAGTCCACGGGCATGGGCCTCGTCGCAGGCGAACTGGAGCGGATCCCACTTCGGCGAAGGCGCCTGGCCCATGCGGCCGGAGAGATATTCGCTCCACGGCTCGAATCGGGACGCATACAACGCGTCGCAGCCCGGGCGGACCTGGAGGATGACCACGTTCAGGTTCAGCTTCCGCGCGCCGTCGAGCAGTCCCCGCAGTTCGGCCTGTTGCTGCGCGACGGGCAGACCGGGCTTGGTGGGCCAATCGATGTTGCCGACCGACGCGATCCACATCCCGCGGAACTCGCGTCGCAGCGCCGGCGGTTCCTGTCCGGCGACGGTCGGGAACACCGCCAAGACCGACAGGACCAGCAGCCAAAGCAGCGACAAGCGGCACATCATGACGTCCCCCGACGATGGCCATCGACCGGTCGAAGGCAAGCGCGGGACCGGACGATGCTTCAGGACCAAAGCGAGTTCTCCTGAGGTGATCCAAGCGGTGCTCGGCGATCAAGGATCCTTTATCGGTCGTCTCATCGTTGCCGTCGCCGACATCCACGGGAGGTGCCCCAGCGCGGCGGGAAATCTCAAAGAACCGGGAACGCGGCCGAGACCCGACAGCTGGACCTCCCGACCGAGCTCGGCCGTTGCCCGGGACGATCCCTCCGGACCATCCTCGGCGCGTGGATTCCCGAGTGCCGACTCTCCTGCTGGCTCCCATGAGACGGACCGCCAGGGCCGCAGCCATCTTCGCTTTCCTGCTCGGGTCGGCGGTCATCCACGCCGCCGCGCCCGATTGGGCCCGGCACGCCGTGTGGTACCAGATCTTTCCCGAACGGTTCCGCAACGGCGACCGCGCGAACGACCCGAACCCGGCCAGTCTCGCCGGGACGTGGCCCTACTTCTTTCCGTCCGGTTGGAAAGTCAGCCCTTGGACCAGCGACTGGTATGCGCTGCAACCCTGGGAACGCGACGGCAAGGGGTTCTACGTCCACGCCCAGCTGAGGCGTTACGGAGGAGACCTCCAAGGGATCATCGACCGGCTCGACTCCCTGAAGGAACTGGGCGTGGACGCGCTCTACCTCGACCCCATCTTCGAATCCCCGTCGCTCCACAAATACGGCGCCACGATGTTCCATCATGTCGACAAACACTTCGGGCCGGACCCCGCCGGAGACCAGGGGATGTTCGCGGCCGAGGATCCGGCGGACCCTTCCACGTGGCGATGGACGGCGGCGGACCGGTTGTTCCTGAAGCTGATCGACGAGGTCCACCGGAGGCACATGCGCATCATCATCGACGGCGTGTTCAACCATGTCGGCATCCCGTTCTGGGCCCTGCAACGCGCGAAACGCGAAGGCCCGGACAGCCGGTTCGCCCGATGGTTCCACATCACGCGATGGGACGACCCCGCCACGTCGGCCGATGAGTTCGCCTATCGCGGCTGGAGCGGCGTGCAGGACCTGCCCGAATTCGCGCGGGACGGGACCAACCTGCATCCCGACATCCGCGCGCATCTCCACCAGGTCGTCCGGCGCTGGATGGATCCGGACGGGGACGGGGATCCGCGGGACGGCATCGATGGTTGGCGGTTGGACGTGGCCGCCGAGGTCCCGATGGCGTTCTGGAGGGAATTTCGCGGCTGGGTGAGAGGCATCAATCCCGACGCCTATCTGACCGGTGAGATCTGGTGGGAGGACTATGCCGCCAACCGTCTGCGCGACGCGGCGCCGTGGCTGGACCAGGCCTTCGACGGCGTGATGAACTACCGTTTCGGCGACGCGTTGTACCAGTTCTTCAACCAACCCGAGGCCATCCGGGCCACCGGACTGGCGCGGCTCCTGACGGCCATCCATCGCGACTACGGCTACGAGCGCTGTCTCGCCCTGCAGAACCTGCTGGGTTCCCACGACACCGCCCGCATCGGTTCGATGGTGGTGAACCCGACGTATCGTCAGGACCACCAGAGCGGCGTGCAGGAGAACCGGGGCTACGCCGTGCGGGCGCCCGACGCCGCGGAAAAGCAGCGCTGGAGGCAGATGGTGGCGTTCCAGTTCCTCTCGCCCGGTGCGCCCTACATCTATTACGGCGACGAGGTCGGCATGTGGGGCGCCGACGACCCGGACTGCCGCAAGCCGATGCTCTGGCCGGACCTGCGGTACGACCGCGAACGCTCCCATCCGTTCGGTATGAAGCGTCCTGCGGACGGGGTCGCGCCGGATGCCGGTCTGCGGCGGTTCTACCAAGGATTGGCGCGGTTGCGCGCGCGGCACGAGGTCCTCCGCACCGGTGGGTTCGAGGTCGTCCTCTCGGACGACCAGCGTCGGTTGATCGCGTTCCGTCGCCAAGCCGCGGCCACAGGCGCAGCCGTGGTGGCCATCTTCAACGCTTCCGACCGACGGGCAAAGATTGGTCCCGGAGACCTCAAGCTCGGGTCTTTCCGCGGCTGGAAGCGCCTGTGGCCGGATGAGGCGTCGATCTCCGGTGGACTGGATATCCCGCCGCATGGATCCGAGGTGGTGGGCTGCGACACCCCTTGAACTTGGGGCGTCATCGCCGATGAACGAACGCCGACGAACATCCGGACCGCAGCTCGCCCTCGCGTTGCTCTGTGGTATCGCGCTCGGGGCCCATGCCGCCGACCTCGTGGTCAGCGTCGATCGGACCACCCACGACTGGCCCGATCTGGCCATGGGCGGTCCAGCGGCGGATGACGAAGCCGACACAAGCCGGAATCCGCGCGCTCTCGTCCGCTACGTGCCCGCCTACGGCAGACCCCACGCCGACGCAGGAGCGACCGGCTTGGACCTGCCTCGCCTGAACGACGGCAAGTCCGCCGTCACGGCGGACGATCCGGCCAACAGCACCTGGTTCGACACGAAGGGGAATTCCCGGGTGCTACTCGACCTCGGAGCATCCATCGACCTCGCCCGTATCAACGTCTTCTCCTGGCATTCCGGTGCCTTGTCGCCGCAGCGCTACACGCTGTGGGCGGCGGACGGCGACATGGCTCCGGACGCCGACCAGGCGGACCTGTCCCGCGGCTGGACCAAACTCGCCCAAGTGGACACCACCTCCTTGGGTGAAGGAGGCAAGCATGGTTCGAGCATCAACGCCCGGGACGGCGCGATCGGCCGGCATCGCTACCTGCTCTTCGACTTGCCGGCGAACAAGCCCGAGTGGAGCCGCAGCGGGTTCCTCTCCGAGATCGATGTCTACGCGGCAGGCCGGAAACTCGACGCCGTCACGGCAGTCCCTCGCAAGGAGGCCACGCAGACGCTCGCGTTCGGAGGTATCCGACGTTCCCAGCCGCTGAAGGATGCGACCGAGTTCCTCATCGCGGGACCGAAGCTGTACGAGTACGGCTCGATGGACGGGAGCTTTCCACGGGTCGGCCGGCTCGACGGGGATCAAGGCGGCATCTGGTGCCATCCGATCAAGCTCGTCGACTCCTTCGGGCTCGAGGTCCTGGAAGCCGACCGCAAACCGTGGCGTCTGCTGGGGCCTTCGCGCTTCGAGCACGACTTCGCCTCCGCTTCCTTCCGCTTCAAGCGCGATGATCTCGAAGCCACCCGTCGAGACTTCGTGCCCGAGGACGAACCCGCGTTGGTGTCGATGCTCACCCTGCGCAACGAGGCGGACCGCCCGCGCGAGCTGACCGTCCGGTTCTCGGCCTCCATCCATCTACGCCCCAGCTACGGATCGCGTCTGCCCGACGGGCCCGACGTCGTCGGGTACGAGGATGGCCTGCTCAGCGGCTCGGATCCGGCGATGGCGGGCCGATGGGCCGTCGTGGCGGGCAGCGATGGGTCGCCGACCGGCCATGGGATCACCGGCACGCATGGCTACCTGGAATACCGGGTGACGCTGCCGGCACGAGGAGAGGCCACGCTGAAGTTCCTCGTCGTCGGTGAGCACCAGGGCGGCGTCGGAGCCGCGCGGACGCAGTTCAGCTCGATTGCCAACCGGACGGCGGAGTTGCTCGCCGCCAAGCAAGCCCTCTACCGCGAGAGGATCCTCGGCGGCGTGAAGTTCCGATGCTCCGATCCGGCGATGAACGACGCGTTCCTCTGCGCCAAGGCGAACGTGCTGATGTCGGTGATGGATCTCCGGCCCGGCTATCCGGCGCCGTTCTTGGCCGCGGGTTTCCCGATCTACACGTGGTTGTTCGGCTGCGACAGCCTGCACTCCACCGCCGGCGTCGCGGCCGCGGGATTCGACGCGGCGGCCCGCGGCACGCTGGAGTGCCTGCTCCATTTCGCGACCGAGCACAGACAAGGCGCGCACGAAGTCGCAAGCAACGGCCGCCTGCTCGGCTGGGACCATATCCAAGAAACTCCGCAACTGGTCGCGGCATGCTGGCGACATTTCCAGTGGACCGGGGACCGACGCTTCCTCGCCAAAGCGTTTCCCGTCTGCCGGGATATCATCGCCCATGCGCTGGCCACGGCCGACCAGGACCATGATGGCTACCTCGAAGGCCCGGGCCTGATGGAACAGCCCGGCATGGGCCCCGAACGGATCGATTCCGTCTGCCAGCTCTACGCCGCCTTCCGGAGTCTGGCTGGCATGGCCGAGGCCTTGGGTGAGCCCGGCGCCGGCGATGACCTGCGACGAGCCGAGGAACTGAAGACGCGCTTCAACCGGGACTGGTGGAACGCCACGGCCGACATGTGGGCCTGTTCGCTGCGGCAGGATGGCACGCAGACCATGGACGACTTCTGGGCCGTGGTCTTCCCGCAGCAGGTCGGCATCGCCGATCCGGACAAGGCGGCGATCGTCCTGGACCGGATCCAGAAGGAATGGGTGAACGACCAGTGGGGATTCGTCCACCAGTGGAAGCCTAAGATCACCGGCGAAGGCGTGGGCGTGGTGCACAACAACGTCCTGGCCCGGACGGCGTTCACCTACGGCAGGCCTGGCCTCGGCTGGCGGCTCATGCAGCTGTCCGCGAAAGCGCCGCTCGGGGAACGGATGCTTGGCGCGTTCGATGAGACCCTCCCGGGAGGCGGCGATCTGGTGCAGCTGTGGTCGTTCGGCCCCTTCCTCGAGTGCGTGATCGAAGGCCTCGCCGGGATCCGCCCGCAACCGGGCGCCGACCGCGTGGATCTCTTCCCGCAGCTCCCGGGCACGCTGGATTGGTTCAAGCTCGAAGACTTCCGGATCGGTCGGCATCGCTTGACCCTCGCGCAGCGGAGAACCGGTGGGACCATCACCACGACGGTCACCCACTCCCAAGGCGACACCCCGTTGTCCGGCACGTTCTGGTTTCCCTTGCACACCGGTGGGAACGTTCGGATCGATGGAGAGACCACCCAACCCATGTCGCTGAAGACGCATCCGTCAGCGATGCCCTGGCCAGGCGTGGTTTATGAGCTCCGACCGGGACAGTCGCTCGCGATCGAGACACCTGCCGGATAAGGTGGATGTCATCCGTTACAGAACCCCAAGACAGGCCATCAGGCCGGGAGGCTCATGGTAAACGTCGTCCCGTCTTCAGGATCGCTCCGCACGGCGATGACCCCGCCGCGGGCCTGCACGATGCTCTTGGCCATCGCCACAGGTGTTCACAGCTCGTAGGCGGCGACAGCCGTGGACCGCGCCTGCCGCGTGAACGGCGCGTCCAGCCGCGCGAAGGTGGAGTCCAGGACCGCCGCCAAGTCGGCACTCGTTGACCTCGTTTCTTCTGCCCGCCGGTATCCATCCACCAAGTCATGTCTTACCGTTTTTAGGGGTTTTGCTTGTGCTCGGGCCGCCTTCTGTTATGCATCACGCATCCCGCTCAGTAATCCGTCGAAACCATCAAACATCCTCATCGTTGATTGCCATATGAAGAATCCCGTGACCAAGCATCTTGTCCTCATCGCGCTATCGGCTTCTCTCGCGGTCTCTGCCCAGACGCCAGCGCCGTCTCCTTGGCCAGCCCTTGCCGAAAGCGTGATCCCGGCCATCAAGGCCTCGGCGGGTTCGGCGAGCATCAGTATGGATTTGTACCGGTACAACCACTGCAGGACGACTCTGTATCGAGGAATACGGTCTTCCACAATTTGTGACACTCAGGCCAAGGGGATGACAGCGACTTCAGCAGGAACGGCGATCTACAAGACCAATATGAGGATGTCCGGACCCGGATTGGAGAACCCGGTGAATATCACGGATACGTCACCGTTCACCGTCGGTATCGGGGGAAATGACGGCGATGTCCCCTTCGAGCTCCGGAAGCAATTCTGTTCGATGCCGACCACGACGATCAATGGCTCTCCGGATATCTTTGAAACATCCACCGAGTCCCAAGCCGTTTTCCGGATCCTCCACAATTATACCACCAACCCTTGGTACATGTCCCACTCGACCGATGTATCCATCAACTGCATCAATTGGCAGAAGGAACGCCAGGGATGTGAAGAGGTGGGCGGTACGATGAGTTATAGTTTTGGTGCCACCGCAGTCAACAACGGGGTCTCCTATCAAGGAATCCCTGGCCCGATCAATGTCAACATGCGGCATGCGGTCGGTTCGGGACTCGGGCTAACTTGGTAGCCTGTCTTGTAAGCTCGGATCGAATGCTCGCTTCATTCTGGCTGTGTGTCCTCGGAGATCGGATCACCGCAACCTAATAGGAAACTGCATGAAAAATCCTCGTCGAGCCGTGTTGGTGACCCTCTTGACGGCCGGGATCGCGATCCTGGCGTTGTTCCTCCGCGGTCCCGGCATCCACAGCGAAAGCCAGCTTCCATCGGCTGCGAGCGGCGCCGGACCGTTACTTCAGCCGACCTCTCCGTCGGGAACGACGGTGGACACCCGCAAGAAATCCGCCCAACGGAGGACGGCCCCAGCTGTCGATCCAGACGCCGTCGCAGCCCTCTCGTCGAACAAGGTCGTTCATCTGGTCTACTCGAACATCGTCGTCAAGATGGTCACCGTGCCAGGCTCGATAGAGAAGTTGGTCGGCACCCAGGAGTTCGAAGAGATGTCCAAGAGGCAATATGAAGATCTATCGGTCGTAGATCCCGCTTTGGTGCGTCTCAAGGATATGTTGGAAGCAGAGGGGGTCCCCGATGAACGGCTGTACAGCGCGATCCGGGTCGTCTACGAGATGCGGTCCACCCAGAAGGCTGAGAGGTTTTTGGAGTTCTATGACCGGCAGCGCCACACTGAGGCCTTGAATGAATTGAATGCGGATACCATACATTCCGAAGCCGACAAGGCCCTGATCCGGAGTGATCGGAGCGATTTCTTCAATGCCGACGAACTGGCAAGGGAGGTGACCGCGAAGGAGCTCGTGGATCGGGTGAAGGCGAAACTGCAGATCCTGACCGGTGGCGTCTCGGAAGCGACCTTCGAACGGTTCTACTCCCTCGAACCACGGTTTTAGCCAACTCGCTGCGTCCATAGCGGTCCACGGACGATGGAACGGCTGTCGAAACAGATCCCGATGAACCAGAAGGTGTCCGGTCGGTTTGTCCGAGACGAAGCATAGAGCGTCCGTTGGCGATGAGCTGCAGAAGAGCGCGTTAGGGAACACGGACCGATCGTGCGGGACTGATCCGGGCACCGGATGCGGTGGCCTATGTCCCTTTCGGACCCAAGACAGGCCATCATACCGGAAGGCTCACGGTGAACGTCGTCCCGTTCTCAGGATCGCTCCGCACGGCGATGACCCCGCCATGGGCCTGCACGATGCTCTTGGCGATGGCCAAACCGAGCCCTCCATGGCCTGAGCTGTCGCGGGACCGATCGACACGACGGAACCGTTCGAAGATGTGCGGCAGGTCCTCGGCCGGGATGGACGGCCCCGTGTTCCATACCCCCAGCTCGACGGCGTGTTCCGTGCGCCGTGTGGTGACCCGGATTTCGCCGCCGGGATGGTTGTATTCGATGGCGTTGATCAACAGGTTCGAGACCACTTGCGCCATGCGGTCGGCGTCGCCGCGGCAGAGGGAGGCCGTCGGTTCGCTCCGGAGGCGGATCCCCCGCTCCGCCGCCAGCGGCTGGAGCAGCGCCAAGCCATCGGCCACGACGACGGCGAGGTCGAACTCGACCCGTTGGAGCGGCTCTTGACCGGACTCGAACCTGGCCAGCTCCAGCAACGAGCCGATGAGCCGGCGCATGCGCTGGGCGGCCCGCTGGATCGCCTCGAAGGCCTCGCGATGTCCCGTGTCGGGGCACGTCCCGGCCAGGCCGTTCTGGGCGTGGGTGAGCACGATCGCCACCGGAGTCCGCAACTCATGGGCGGCGTCGGCGGTGAACCGCGCCTGCTGCGTGAACGCCGCGTCCAGCCGCGCGAAGGTGGAGTCCAGGACCGCCGCCAACTGGTCCAGCTCGCTGCCGGAACCACCGGTGCCGATCCGCTGGGTCAGGTCTCCCGTGGCGATCCGCTGCGCCGCCGTGCCGATGTCCTGGATGGGGCGGAGCGCCCGGCCGACCAGGACGGCGCCGATCACCAAACCGATCGCCATCACCGCCGTCCCCGCGGCTGCCAGACCCCAGGCGAACTGTCGCAACGCGATGCGGTCCCCGAGGACCGGCCGCCCGACCAGCACGACATCGCCGGGTCCGGGGAACAGGAAGGTCTCCCGCCAGATGCCCCGCTGGCGGGTGGTCGGTTCCCCTGCCTCGGGTTGGGGCACGTCGCGGGGCGCGGTCGTCGACCGGGTCACCGGCCGGTCGCTGTGGCGGAGCCAGACCACGTAGTAGACCGGATCATCCCCGGGACGGTCGAAGAGGGCGGCATCCCTCGCAGGAAGGTCGAATTCGCGCCGCTCGCGGTCGCCCCGCACCGGATGCTGGGCGGACACTAGGACAGGCAGCAACCGGCGCAGGTCCTCGTCCATGCGCCGGAGTTGGCGACCGGACTCCAGTTGGTAGGCAGTGGTCCCGAAGCCGGCCAGGGTCACGAAGAGCAGCAGTCCGTGCCAGAGCTGGAGCCGCCAGCGGATCGATCGGAAGCGCCTCATCCGATGCAATACCCGTGGCCTCGCCGGGTGACGATGAGCTCCTGCCCCAGTTTGCGGCGGAGATTGAAGACGTGGACGTCGAGGATGTTGGACACCGTCGATTCCTGTTCGTCGAACAGGTGCTCGTAGAGCGCGGTCCGTGTGACGACCTCGCCGCGATGCAGCGCCAGATATTCGAGCAACACGTATTCGCGGGCGGTCAGGATCGCGGGTTCGCCGGCCCGCGTCACCCGGCGGGCCGCGGTGTCGATGCGGACGTCGCCGATCTCCAGCACGGACCGGGCCTGGCCCATGCCGCGGCGGATCAACGCCCGCAGCCGGGCGAACAGCTCCGCGTTGTCGAAGGGCTTCACCAGATAGTCGTCCGCGCCGGCGTCCAGACCCCGGACGCGGTCCGCGGTGCGGTCGCGGGCGGTCAGCATGAGGACCGGCGTCGCTTTCGTTTCGCGGAGCCGGGCGAGGACTTCCCAGCCGTCGAGCCGGGGCAGCATCACGTCGAGCACGATGGCGTCGTAGTCGTTCGACCGGGCCTTGTGGAGCCCGTCCTCACCATCGGGAGCTGCATCGACCGCGTAGCCCTGTCCGCACAAGGCGCGGACCAATCCGCCGCGCAGGTCCGGTTCGTCCTCCACCACGAGAAGTCTCATCGCCTTGGACTGGAGATCATCGCCTCACCCGGCCACGGATCCGACGGTCCCATCGGCCGGCGACGGCGACCTTGGCAGACCGCAGATGAACGGGAGATGAACGGCAGCTTGCGCCGACCTCAAGGAAAAGTCGGGGAGTCGTCCCGTTCATCGGGCCTTAATCTGTCATCAAGTAGGGTCAGGACATGGGATTGAAACGCTCGCGATGGCTCGGACGCCGACTCTTGGCGGCTATGGTGGTGCTGTGCTCGGGCGGGGCCGCCACCGCGCACGACCTTTCCGGCGATCGGACCCACCCCCACCCCGACATGGAGGTCCGCCCGCCGGAAGCGCTCGTGCCGAAGTGGTTCCTCGCCCAGGCACCCAGACCAACTTCCCGCGCCGCCGCCCACCCGGCGTCCCTCCGCGACGCCGGCCCGTCCCAAGCGACCCCGTTCGCGGCGTTCGGGCCGAAGGTCGCGGTCCGGTCGGACGACCGCTTCCTCTACGTCGAGTCCGACGGCCTGCCGACGCATCCGATGATGGTCGGCATCACCGCGTGGCAACAACAGGTGCCGTTGCCCCAGAGCTACACCGGCGCCAACGCATGGCGCATCCCGCTTTTTCCGACGCCGGCGAAGGAACCCGCGTCGATCAAGGACCGGTTCCTGCGCGGCGCCATCGCGATCGCCGCCAACGGCATCCCGATATTCAACCCGCAGAACAACCGGGGAGAGATCTCCGCGGACATCGGCGAACTGGACCGATGGGGCGGCCATTGCGGCCGGGCCGACGACTACCACTACCACGCCGCGCCGCTGCACCTGCAGTCCGTGCTCGGGACCGCCCTGCCGATCGGCTACGCCCTCGACGGCTACCCCCTCTTCGGCCTGACGGAGCCGGACGGCACGTCTCCGACCGGCCTCGATGCGTTCAACGGCCATTCCACGCCGGCGCAGGGCTACCACTACCACGCCTCCACGCGATATCCGTTCGTGAACGGAGGATTCCACGGCGAGGTCACCGAAGCCGATGGACAGGTGGACCCTCAACCCCGGGCCCGTCCGGTGCGCCCATCGCTGACCGCCCTGCGCGGGGCCAAGATCACCGGATTCGAAGCAGTCGGCTCCGATGCCCACCGGCTCACGTACACGGTGGACGGCGAGACCCGATCGGTGCAGTTCGCGGCCAACCCCGACGGCACGTTCCCGTTCGAGTTCCAGGACGGCCGGGGCGGGACGGTGAAGCAGGTCTACACCGCCCGGGAAGGCGGGGACCGCCGGGACAACGGCGGGCCGGGACCCGGCGGCGGCGGACGCAACCGACCGCGGCGACAAGACGAACCGGCGCCCGTGCCACGCAGCAGGCCGCGGGTCGAAGGCTCCGAAGGCACGTCGGCGCCGGCATCGTGGAACGCCCTCAAGCGACCGGACCCCGCCTTCGTCCTCACCAGCCCGGACGTCACCGACGGCGGGCCTCTGCCCACCGAATACACAGGCGACGGGGCCGGCATCACCCCGCCGCTCACCTGGCGCGGCGCCCCGCCGGGCACCCAAGGATTTGTCCTCATCATGGACCACCTCGCCCCGGGTGATGAAGTGAAGTGCTCTTGGGCCCTGTGGGACATCCCCGCGGACGTGACCGCGCTCCCGAAGCACTCCACCGGCATCGGGCGGACCGGCACCAGCTTCAAGGGGAAGACGGGCTACGAACCTCCGCGCTCGCAGGGCCCGGGTGCCAAGACCTACGTGCTCACCGTCTACGCGCTCTCCGGACCGATCCGTCCCGCGGGCGAGGCCAACCGGGAGACGCTGCTCAGCGCCATGAAGGACAAGGTCCTCGCCAGCGCCTCGCTCAACGTGGTCCACACCCGGGGCACGACCGACGAGACAGCGCGCGAACCGCGCCGGAACGGCCCAGCCGACCAGGGCCGTCCGTCCGGGAGAACGGACCGGCCCGCACGCCGACCGGACCGGGCGGGTGTCGCCGATCCCAAGGGGCTCGTGAAGCCCGCCATGTCGGACACCACCAAGGCCAATATCTACGCCGACAACTGGTTCGTCCTCTACCTCAACGGCAAACTGACCGCCGTCGACAGCATCGACTTCCTGCCCCACAACGTCGTCTCGGTGGACGTGCTGCCCGAGTACCCGTTGACCATCGCCGTGCTGGCCAAGGACAACGCGGATCCCAAGACCGGCCTCGAATACGGCGACCACATCGGCGACGGCGGGTTCATCCTCAAGTTCGCCGACGGGACGGTCACCGACGCCACCTGGAAGGCGAAGTGCTTCTTCAAGGGGCCCCTCGACCGCGACATCCGCGACCCGAAGGTCGAACACCTTCCGCTGCCCGAACGTTGGTGGGCGGTGGATTTCGACGACAGCCAGTGGGTCCGGGCGACCGAATACACCGAGGAACGGGTGAACCCCAAGGCGCCCTATTTTGAAGCCGATTTCAAAGGTGCGAAGTTCATCTGGACCGCCGACCTCGACCTCGACAACACCGTCATCTTCCGCGCCCGGATCGAACGGCCCGGCTGGACCAAGCGGTGGACCACCCAGCCCGACCTCGATGTGACCGGCTCTCCGGCGAGATGATCGCCGCTTCCTTCCGTCGCCCATGAGACCCTTCTTTCTCGCCGTCGCACTGCTCCTGACCGGTCATGCCGCGCTCGCCGGGAACACGACGAACTTCATCGTCATCCTCGCGGAGGCCCAGGGCTGGGCGAACACCTCGGTCGCGATGGACGACCGCGATCCCGCCTCGCGGAGCCGGATCTTCAGCACCCCGGCGGTCGAGCGCCTAGCCCGGGAAGGGATGCGTTTCGCCTACGGCTACGCGGCGTCGCCCCGTTGCACGCCGACTCGGGCCGCGCTGTTCACCGGCCGGAGTCCCGCCTCGCTGCACATGACCTATGTCGGCAAGGGCCGGGACCTCACCAGCCAACACACCGCGCTGCTGCCTCCGGAACCGGTCCTCGAGCTGCCGCTCGCGGAGATCACCATCGCCGAACTGCTGCGCGACGCCGGGTACGCCACCGCGCACTTCGGGAAGTGGCACGTCGGGCGGACCGATCCCGCCCGGCACGGATTCCAAGTGAGCGATGGTCCGACCGGCAACGGAGGTCCGGACAATGTGGCCAGCCCCAACCCGAAGGAAGCCGTCGGCATGACCGACCGGGGCATCGCGTTCCTGACCCGGGCACACGAGATGGGGCACCCGTTCTATCTCCAGCTTTCCCATTACCCCAACCAAGAGCGCAAGGAAGGTGGTGGACCGGACCGGACCGACGCCCGGGCGGAAGCCGATGAGATCGACCGCAACGTCTCGCGGTTGCTGGTCGCGCTTGATCGCCTGGGGATCACCGGCTCGACCTACGTCTTCTACGCGGCCGATCACGGTGCCCAAGGCCGCGTGGGGAATGCCCCGTTGTCCGGAGGCAAAGGGGCGGTGACCGAAGGCGGCCTGCGGGTCCCGTTCCTCGCTCGCGGACCGGGCATCCCCGCCGGCATCTGTTCCCGGGTCCCGGTAACCGTATGCGACCTGCTTCCGACCATGCTCGGTCTGGCGGGCATCGCGGCACCGGTCCCAACCGGGGTCGAAGGAGGCAGCCTCGTTCCCATCCTCCGGGATCCTCTGGGGCGCGGCGCCGTCCGCCGTCCGCGCGAGGAACTGGTGTTCCATTTCCCGCACTACGACCTGAACAACGGCGGTCCGGCGACCGCCATCCTGGTCGGCAGCCACAAGCTCGTCCGCAACTACGAGCGCGATTCGATCCGGCTCTATGATCTTGGGACCGATCCGACCGAGAGCCGCGATCTTTCCGCCACGCAACCCGACCGCGCCAAGGACCTGGACGCCCGTCTGACCGCCTACCTCCGTGAGGTGGGCGCCCAGATGGCCGCACCCAATCCTGGCTTCGATCCGAACGCGATCCCCTCGACCGGCCCGGATCGACGCCGCGGTGGCCAAGGCGGCCGGAACGGTCGGGACCGGAAGTGAAGAACCCGCGCCTTCGTCCATGAACGGCTCCATCCTCATCCATCGGGCGCTTGCGGCCGGACTGCTGCTGGCCGTGGCGTCCAGCGCCCGGTCGCAGACATCCGCGCCATCGGAAGGCCGAACCCGGCGGGGTGGCGGCAACGGCGAAGTGCGCATGCCCACGCCGGCGTTCCGCACCGAGGTGCCGCGGAGGCCCTACGACCTGATCCTGGGCCGGCCGACCCGGACGTCGGTGACGTTGAGCGTGCTCGCCTACGAAGCGCGCGAAGGCTTCCTCGCCTACGGACCGCGCCCCGGCCGGCCCGGACACCAAACACCGGTCCGCTCGCTTTCCGCGGGGGAACCGCAGGAGTGGGAACTCACCGGACTGGGCGCGGACACGCGCTACCACTATGTGTTCCGGTCGCGGCCCGTCGGGAGCCAGGAATTCACCGCGGGCAGCGAGGGGACCTTCATCACGGCCCGGTCTCCTGGCAGTCCGTTCACCTTCACGGTGCAGGCCGATCCCCATCTCGACTTCGGCACCGATCCCGAGGTCTACCGGAAGTCCCTCACCAACGCGCTCGCCGCCCGGCCCGATTTCCATATCGACCTCGGCGACACGTTCATGACCGACAAGTATGTGAAGTTCACCGACGCTGCTCCGCAGTACTTGGCCCAGCGCTTCTATCTCGGGCTCATCGGGCGCAGCGCACCGATCTTCCTGGTGCTCGGGAACCACGACGGCGAACAGCCGGCCCGCGGCGGCGCCGGACCGGATTCCATGGCGGTCTGGTCGAACACCATGCGGAAGCGGTATTTCCCCAACCCGTGTCCGGACGGGTTCTACTCGGGAAACACCGACCGGCCGACGCACACCGGACTTCTGGAGAACTACTACGCGTGGGAATGGGGCGACGCCCTGTTCGTGGTGCTCGACCCGTTCTGGTATTCCGCCAGACAGCGGCGCGATGCAGGCGACAACTGGGGCCGGACCCTCGGTGAAGCGCAGTATCGCTGGTTGGCCAAGACCCTCGGAACCAGCACCGCCCGCTTCAAGTTCGTCTTCATCCATCACCTCGCCGGTGGCGAGACCCCGGAAGGCCGGGGCGGGGCGACGGTGTCGCATCTGTTCGAATGGGGCGGCAGGGAAATGGACGGCCGCGACACCTTCGCCCGACGACGACCGGGTTGGCCGGCCCCGATCCACGACCTCCTGGTGAAGCACGGCGCCAGCATCGTCTTCCACGGCCACGACCACCTCTACGTCCGCGAGGAACGGGACGGCATCATCTACCAAGAGGTGCCCCAGCCCGGGCACTCGCGCCCCGACAACACGAGCAGTGCCGCGGGATACGGCTACTTGGGCGGGGTCATCCAGGGCAACTCCGGGATCCTGCGCGTCTCGGTCTCGCCGGACAGTGCCTTGGTGGAGTACGTGCGGGCCTACCCTTCCTCGGCCGAAACGGCCGGCCGTCGGACCGGAGACGTCACGCACAGCTACCGGATCGCTCCTCCCACAATCGAGAAGGGCGGACGCCCACGGCCTTGAGGCGGACCCGATCGGTTCCGGGATCCGTCGCGAAAGGTACCCGCTCAGGGCTTCGCCGGGGTATCACCGACGATCGGCTCGAACTCGAAGTAGGCGAAGTTGTTCCCTTTGCCGTAGTGGAAGGTGAGGAGCTGGGGGCCGGCCTCAGGGAACCGGAGGGTGCCGATCTCGGCGAGATTCCATTGGTGATAGTTCACGGTCGGCACCGGCAGACGGCAAGTGGCAGCCGGTCTGCCGTTGAGGTCGAAGGTCACGGTGTTCGTCTGGAAGGAGTAGAGCGCCTTGATGCGATACGTGCCGGGGCGGGCGACATGGACGGTGTAGTTGACCCACTCGCCGTTCTCGGTCCAACCGATGTAGAGCTGGTTGACGTGCGGACTGACGAGGTTGGTGTGGTTCAGGTCCGCCCAATCTTTCACGAAAGAAAGGTCCACTCCTTCGTCCTTGCGGAAGGACCAGATGTATTCGTTGGCATGGGCGCGCTGGTGGCCCTTCTCCAGGTTGAGCTTTCCGCTGCCGTTGTTGGCGGGATCGGTGTCGTGATAGGCGACGCCTTCACCGCCGAGATCGTAGAGCGCGCACTGCACGATGCCGGGGATGACCGGCATGCCCGTCTTGTGGACCGCGTCGGCGAAGGGCTTGCCCCGGTAGTCGGCCGGGACCTCGGCCTGGACGGCGGAAAGCAGGCAGCAGGACGCCGAACCGAGCGCGACGGCAACGAAGCGATGGATCATGGGGCCGACCCTACGCGCCCACCTGCCGGAGTCACCCACATTTGCTCAGGCCAGACCCCGTTGCGATGCATCCACCACAACGACCCTGTGGACCGGATCCGTGGATATCATCAGCGACATCGCCCCGTGGTATCTAGCCGACTGGAGTTCATCCGATGTCTCGCCAAGGTCCGCTCCGTTGATCCTGTGCGCACGAAACGCCAGGCCGAACCGTTCGCTATCAAACCGTCGGGGCCGTCCACGCTCGGACTCGTCGCACCGATTCCGGCGCTTCAGGACCAAGCCGATGGCCGTTCTCCGATATGCCGCGAACCGGGATCCGAGATGGCTACGTTCCCTGACGATCAAGTTCAGGGCCTACGTAAACGATAGAACCGGGCGACGCCGGTCGACTCGATCGTGACCACATTTTGACCCTCCAACAGGACTGGAGACGGGGTCGCGATCGACCAGTTCTGGAAAAATGGATCCCCGGTGGATTCCAAGAGGAAACCGCTGGCAGATGATGGCCACGTGAAGATGGCTTTGCCGCCTGAAAGGGTGATCGCTAGCGCAGGGGCAAGCCGAACCATAGCCGAGAAGCTCCGCATCACGTCGTCGGCCGCGTTGAAATTGGAGTCGCCTGCTTGAGACGCGCGGATGATGATCGACCCCGCGTCGGTCACCGACAATTGGGTCCCCTGAAGCGTCGCAGGACCGCTCACCACCGTGAAAGTGACCGGCAATCCCGAGGTGGCGGTGGCTTCGAGCGGGAAGGCCGGGTCTCCGGCTTGCTTCTCGCCTAGGGATGGGAAATCGATGGTCTGGCTTGCCTTGGTCACCTCAAAGGATCGATCCACCGGTGCTGCCGGACCGAAGAATGCGTCGCCGGGTTGGCTCGCTTGGACGGTGATCGTGCCGGTCCCGGTGATTTTGAGTAGATTCCCATCCACTGTGGCCGGGCCGGAGAGGATGGAATAGCTCGGGGGCAACCCTGAACTGGCATTCGCATCCAGCAACAACGACCGGTCCCCGTACGTTTTCGGTGCAAGCACGTCGAACGTGATCCTTTGGTTTGCCTTCAAGACGACCACCGAAAACTTTTGAACGGTCGACAACTTAGGGAAGCCGTCATCGGTCACCTCGGCGGTGAAGCGATACACGGAAGGAGGTTCGGCCGGCGTAGGCGTCCAGGTCAGCCGCCCGGTCACTGGATCGAGCTCGGCGCCGACCGGGGCATCCACCAGCGCAAAACGCAGTTTGTCGGCGGGGCCATCCGGATCGGTGGCCTTCAAGGTGATGCTCAGAGTCTCGGACCAGTCATTGGTTCGATTTGAAATAGACACCAGCAAGGGCGCGACATTCTCCGCTCCGACATATTCGAACGCTCCGATATCCGCCTTGGAATCGACTGGACGCGAAACTCCCCGCTGGTCGATCGCAGGCGCCGCCTGGGTCGCACCCGCGGCATTGATGGCCGGACTCCCCGGCATCAAGGCCATGGTCCAGGTGGGGCCTCCGTGGTCGGCCAGCGACGTGAGCAGGGGATCGCCCGTAAGGTAATGGGGCTTCAGGATTCCCAGACCGCTGGCACCTGTCGGATTTCCGATGAAATTGACTCCTTCGCGAGTATTGACCGCCCCAGCGAGGTCCTTTCCCCCGAAGGCTGAGGTGTTCTTTGCGATGATGGAGTTGATCAAGGTCAACGTTCCGGCCAGCTTATCAACGCCACCGCCCGGTCCACCGGTCGAGTTGCCCGCGATGGTTGAGTTCCGGATGGTCAGTGTGCCTCCGCTAAAGATGGCCCCCCCATCGATGGTGGAGCTATTGTTGGACAAGGTACAAGAATCGACGGTCAGCTGCGTCTCGCTCCGGATCGCGCCACCGGACCCCGCAGAGTTTTCGGCGAGCGTGCAACGCTCAAGGGTCAGATTGCCCGCATTGAAGATCGCTCCACCGGAGTTCAACGGGTAAGCGGTCGCATTGGCATGCCCTCCGGTCAACGTCAGGCCGCGCAACGTGACGGTGCCGCCGCTCTTGATCTCAAAGATCCGGTCGGCACCGGCACCGGTGAGCGTGATACCATGGCTCAACTGGGATGCGTCGATGACCACATCGCTGCCGATGCTCAGCTGCGAATCCAGCCGGAGGGTCGCGCCGTCGAGACCCGGGGAGAAGGTGATCGTCTTGCTGCCCGGGCTACTCGCTGCATCGCCGAGTATCTTCCGGAGGGAAAAGGGAGCTGAATCGCTGGCATCGCTCACCACCAGAAGTTTTTGGAGCGCGAACCCGTGGACCGGGAACGGGTATGCCGGTGAGGTCGGCGTGAAGGTGATGGTCTGGGACCTCGACGCGGCTCGGAAGAAATGATCGAGTCGAAGACCCCTTCCAGGCCCGAGCGCGCCTGCATCCACAGTGAATCGGCTGCCGCTGGCATCGAACGTGGACGTCTGCGCCGACGAACCGGAGCCGACGCTGAAGACCGAGAGCGCATAGGCGACACCGGGAGTCAGATTCGTCAGAGTGAGCGTCCCTGGAGTGCCACCCTCGACCCAATCAGCGGCCATCGTGGCGCTGCCACCCGTCCCACTGGTCAGGTCATTCGTCCGGCTTCCCACGACGGCGAGACCCTTGGTGTGGAACTTGCCGCTCACCGAAGGATTCCCCCCGGCTACTCCGATGACTGTGTATCCGTTGATCGAACTGTTCGCTTTACCACCCAGATCATAGACCATTATCGCCCCGCTGGTGATGCCCGTGGATGGGTCGTCGGTCCACGGAGTGACGGCCCAGGCGGCCGAGGAGACGCGGGAGACGGTGACATCGTCCAGCAGGAGGACGCTTTCCTCGGACGAGTCATTGGAGAACGCGAGCGGAACCGTCGTCCTCGAGGCGGTGAAATTGATCGAGATGAAGTGGTAGGGCGTGCTGCGGTCTCCCTGGCTCGCAACGGGGGCCACGACGAAGGAGGTCGAGACCCCGTCCACGGTGACCCGGCCCTTGGCGTCGGCCAGGCCGGCCTTCGCGTTCACGCGGAAGCGGAGGTTGTAGGATTGTCCTCGAAGGAGATTCCGGATGCCATTGGCACTCGTGAGACTCATCGCCCCGCTCCCGGCATCGGAACGGATGTGGGCCAGGCCGGTCCCATCCGGTATCGCGCCGTTATCGGCAAAGGGCGCCCCATCCGAGATCCGGCCGACGCGGCTTGCATCCGATGCGATCCACCCGTTGGGCGTGCTCGCCTCAAAACTCGGATCCACGATCGAAACGCCCGGGTTCTTGGGGTCCACTCGCTCGATCTTCACCTGATACGGATACGTTTGGGTCCCGGTGAAACTGTCCGGAACCGAGGCGACGACGAGGAACACTTCCGAATCCGAGCTGCTGGCCTCTATCGAGAGCGTGCCGTCTTGTTGGGTGGTCATCGGGATCGGGAGGAACCGATTGCCACCGTTGTTGATGACGACGACCCGACCGGCGAACCGGGACGGCGAACCCGCCGTTCCCACGAGGCCTCCACGCACGCTGAAATTATAGGTGGCGGCCGACGAGTTGATGATCTGGTAGAGATGGTAGGACCACCCCTGGGTCATCAACGTGGCCTGCGGCGCGATCCATTGTCCGTCGGTCCCCTCGTCGTAAAAGGTACGGACATAGGGATGGATGTCGGCCGGATCCCCGTAGCTCTTCAAATGGCCCAACGAATGAATCCACTGGGCCCGGGTCAGATAGTCGAACGATGCCGCGTTGTGCGCCGCCCAGTCGGCGAAATGCTCGCGGAATGCCTCGGCCCCGATCTGGGAGGATAGATATGCCTGGGGCTTGAGCGATGTCTTGGCGTAGAAGCCCTGGACGATGATGGAGCGGGGAACCTTTGCCACCTCGGTGAGATATGCCAGGAAGGTGTTCAGGCCGTACTGGTGCGTTTCCCGGTTCCAGTTCTTGGGTTCGTCGAATGAGGACGGGTAGGATGAGTTGAAGGTGCGCCATAACGGCAGCTGTGGATTCGAATAGATCGCGCTTGCCGTTGGGAAGACGCCCTCGAGCAAGGGCAGATTGATCGACGCCATCCAGTTCGCGGAGGCCTCGATGTACCAGGCGCTATCACCGGAGTAGGCGAATCCGGGGGAGTTCGCGCTGTACTGGAAGAGGTGAAACCCCTCGTGGTAATGATTATCGATCACGTTGTACGAACCACCTGTCCCAAAGAACGGGTGTTTGTTGGAGTCGGTTCCCACTCCGTTGCCCCCGGATCCGGGAGGCTTTGGATTGTCGCCGGGACTGTGGAAATAGATGTTCTGGTAGAACCCGGCCCGGATGCTGGGCGTATCCCGCATCCCGAATGCCCAGGACTGATCGCGGACGTCTTCCAGATGTTTGAGAAGATCGGTCGCGTGCGCCGAGAAATCCTGGGTGGCATCCCACCAGACTTTGAACGGGCCTTGGATCTTGAACTTGGGAGAGGTGTAGACGCTTTTGGTAGTGAACTGCCGGGAGAATGTTTTCCCACCCACCGTGATCCCACGGACCGCCGACGCACCGATGGTCGCGACGAATTCCAAAGGGAGATCGTCGCCGGGGGCTACGCTCCTCAACACTCCGGCATCCAGATCCGGGATCATCTCCGATTGGATCGAATCCTTGGTCCAAAGGACCCAGGCGGGGTTTGTCGGGTGTGCCGACAGCTTTCCGATCTGGCCCTCGAAGCCGTAGGTCCCAAGAAGATTGACCGGATCGATCGTCGCAGAAGCAGTGACTGACGAGCCCAGCAAAATGGACCCAAGAGAAACCCAACGAAGGATGCGGGTGCGAAGAAGTGTGAGCAGCATCAGGAGTCGGGTGGCACGGTACTTCATGGCAATTCGAGGTAGGGGTTGAGCGGTGTGTCGACGCCGTGGGGTGGCGAAGGTTCGGGGTCGTGGTGTCTTGGGGAAGCGGGCCCGGTGAGGTCTGAAGGATCGAGGTGTTCCGTGAGGTCAGGGTTCGAGCCACTGGATCTCGGACTCGGACAGGGCGCGCCGATAGATCCGGACATCGCGCATGCTTCCCTCGAACCCCTGTCCAAGGAGAAGGCTGGTGGCGTCGTTGCTGATCTTTTTCGAGCCTGTGGCGACGGCCGATTGGAGGAGCCCGTTCCGATAGATCCGGTTCACCTCTCCGTCGTAGGTGCCGACCACGTGGATCCATTTCCCTTGGGTGGGCTCCGTGTAGGAACTGTCCACGAACGACTTTCCGTCCAAGACGCGACTGGAAAGGATGTTCCCGTCGGTGACGGTGGCTCCGAGAAGGTAGCCTCTGGAGGCGTTCGCCTTCGAGACCAGCGACGGGCGAGGATGATGCATCTCGCCAAGTGAGACGGTGGGGCGGATCCACGCCGAGATGGTGAAGTTCGTCATCCGGAGCGAGGGATCGTCCTTGACCATGAGGCCAGGATTGTTGGCGCCCTGGAATGTCAGATAGTTGCCGTTGGTACGGGAGTACCAAGGCCCGGAGTCGGCCGGGTCGGACACCCAGCGGACGGCGGCGGGAGATGTCGCGTATTTGTACTGAAGGTACTCGTTCCCGAAGTTGGCGTTCCCGGAGAGATCCCCGAGGAAGAAATACGCGTTGCCATCGTCCATGGGCCATCGGGCGACCAAGGTGGGATCCATCTTCATATCCACCAGGGTCTGGAGATCGGCCTCCGAGAGCGCTCCGTCATAGATGCGGACCTCGTCCAACGCGCCGGCGAAGTTGCTCCCGATGCTCAGGGGTGTGCCGTCGTGGGCAAGAAGCGTCCCCTCGGGGATCTCGCGTACCGAGGCCAGTTTGCCATTGCGATAGATGCGGAGCGAGGTGCCGTCATGGATCGCCGCCACATGGATCCAGGTCCCGCTGGTGCGCTCGGGATCGGAGGTCTCGAGAGTCGTCGTGCCGTCCAGGATCCGCGCCGTGAACGAATCCGCAGCGGACGGCACGACAGCGAGCAGATAACCGGTCCGGCCTGCCGCATCCTGCTTCGAGACCAGACCCGGTCCGTTCATCGTCCCGATGGCGGCGTCGGGTCGGACCCAGGCGCAGATGGAGAAGCGTTGCAGGCGCAGCGTCGGGCTGTCGGGCACGACGATCCGCGCGCCGGTTCGGGCGTCCAGACGGAGGGCGTTGCCGCAGATGCCTTCGGTGGAGGTCAAGGTCCCGAGCAGGGTTCCATGGTTCCCGCGACCGCTGGAATCGACGACACTTCCCGCGGCCTCTTCCAGTTTCCAATATCCCACGAGCGCCGGTCCGATGGTGGGCGGGAGCGGGATCCCTTGCGGGCCGGCTTGGTCGACGACGTCGGCGAGAAGGAGATCGTTGTCGCCGACGAAGTTGTTCGTGGCCACGGGAGCCACGGTGAGATTCTGGTTCACCCTGACCTCGACCGGCAGGATGACGTTGTTGGACACGGTGACCAGCGAGGACCCTTGATCGAGGTAGATGCCGGCGACCAGGGAGACGCGCGACCAAGGGGAACGCCGGATGTCGTGGAGGTAGTTGTGTTCGATCCGCGTCCCGGGCTGTTTGGAAAGCGAGTAGATCCCGGCCCCGTCCTCCAACAGGTTCATCACGTGGTGGACGTGGTTCCACTCGACGGTGTTGGTCCGAGCCGGGTTGAGGTTGGCAGTCCAACCCCAGCCGAGGCTGATCCCGGTGTAAGGGAGCCAGGCGACCTCGTTGTGGGAGATCACAGTGTCGGCCACGTACCCTGCAAAGATCCCGACTGAACCCCAGTATTCGACCTAGGGCCGACGCATCAAATTTTCAAGAGCTGGCGCAGGTAAGCTGGGTTGAGAGCGGCGTGGAGCTGTTTTCTGTGGATGCCGCGTGCGAGGGATTTGTCCTGGCGGAGGATGTTGAGGGCGAGGCGGCGGAGGAGGCCGAGGTTGG
>CANGMH010000015.1 GCA_947454005.1 Verrucomicrobiota bacterium | reverse complement strand
GTGATCAACGCGCTCCTGCTCTGGATGGTGGGCTCGATGGTGAAGGGCTTCCACGTCGCGGGGTTCTGGTCCGCGTTCTGGGGCGCCTTGGTGATCAGCGTGGTCTCGCTCGTCGCCAACGCCTTCCTCGGCAAAGGCCCGAAGGTGCAGCTGAAGAAGGGCGGCGGACGCAAAGGCGGTGGTGGCGGCAACGACGGCGGCCCGGTGATCGACGTGTGACCCGCCATGGCACGTCGTGCTGCACCAGGTCCCCGGAGCACTCGTCCTCGCCGCAGCATGGCGAGCTGGCTCTGGATGGGCGTGGTGTTAGGCATCCTTGCCGGTGCGGGTGGGTACGTTTGGCGACGCTGGGCCGATTCCGCTACGCAGAAGGTTCCAATCGTCGCCACGCCTGACCTTCCCGCTGCGACCGAGCCGGCCGGACCGTCCGCTCCGCCCCCGCGGCCGACGACCCGGCCGGCGCCGGTCGTCGAAGCGCCCAAGCAGACCGCTCCACCTCCGGTCGAAAAAGAGCCGGCGCCGAAAGTGGCGACCGGCACAAATCAGGTCCGCGCCGAGATCCCGAAAGCCAGGACGCCAGCGACCCGCACCAATCCACCGCCGGAGCTGCTCCTCTCGCTACAACTCGCGCTCGTCGGCCACGGCATCTCCGTGGGCCCGATCGACGGCGTCGGCGGCGCGCAGACCGCGTCCGCCCTGCGCGCGTTCCAGATGCAGCACGGCCTTGAGCAGACCGGCCGACCCGACCCTGACACGGTCCGCGAGCTGGAGGCCGGACGGGGCGAACCCTTCACGCTCATCACCGTCACCGCCGCGGACCTCGCCGGGCTCGCACCGGTGCCGAAGACCTGGCTCGGCAGGTCCCAGGCACGGACGCTCGGTTTCGAGACCTTGCTCGAGCTCGTCGCCGAGCGGCATCACGCGCATCCGTCGCTCGTGCGCCGGCTGAACCCGTCGGTCGATTGGGACCATGCGGTCGCCGGCCTCGAACTGTCCGTCCCGCGCGCCGCCTATCCGCCGGCCCGGCGCGCGGCCCTGGTCCGCGTGAGCCTCGGACAGCGGTGGATCCGGGCCTTCGACGCGCGGGGAAACCTGCTCGGGCACTTCCCGTGCAGCATCGGCCGGATCGCCGAGAAGCGCCCGGTGGGAGAGCTCCACGTCGCCGTCGCCGTCAAGGATCCCGACTACACGTTCGATCCCGCGGTCTTCCCGGAATCCCCCGAGGCCAAGGAGATCGGCCGCAAGCTCCGCATCCCGCCCGGTCCGAACAACCCGGTCGGTGTCGCCTGGATCGGTCTGGACAAGCCGGGCTTCGGCATCCACGGCACGCCGGCCCCGGAGCAGGTCGGTCGCACCGAGAGCCACGGATGCTTCCGCTTGGCGAACTGGAACGCGGCGTATCTCCGTCAGATGGTGACCGTGGGGACCCCGGTCTGGATCGAACCCTGACGGTGACCGCTCCCACGCCTCCAACGACGCCGTGCCGCGCCCGGCCTTGACGCCCCGGACGGCAACGCGTGTCCTCCGCAGGTGCATATCCCGAGACTGTTGTCGTCCGCTGCCGCGGCGTTGAGCTTCCTGGCCCTGCGTCTCGTCGCCGGTCCGCTCGAGGACTACGTGGGAGCGCCGGACGCCTCCTTCAACTGGAAACGCAACGAACAGAAGCCGCTGCCCGGCGCCACGCTCAGCCACCTCGAACTCGTCTCGCAGACGTGGCAGGGACAGTTCTGGAGCCACCACATCCTGGTCGTCCGACCGGACAAGCTGACGCATCCCGACATCGCGCTGCTGTTCGTCACCGGCGGCGGCTACGGCGCGCCCGATGACAAGGACGCGGAGCGCTTCAACCTCATCGCCCAGCGCGCCGGGGCCGTCACCGCCATCATCACCAAGATCCCGAACCAGCCGCTCTACGACGGCCGCACCGAGGACGCGCTCATCGCGTACACTTTCGACAAGTTCCTCAAGACCGGTGACAAGACGTGGCCGCTGCTCTTCCCGATGGTGAAGAGCGCCGTCCGCGGCATGGACACCGTCCAGCAATTCGCAAAGAAGGAGTGGGGCCAGGACGTGAGGCAGTTCGTCATCTCCGGCGCGAGCAAGCGCGGCTGGACGACCTGGCTCACCGCCGCCGCGGATCCGCGCGTGAAGGCCATCGCCCCGATGGTCATCGACATGCTGAACATGAAGAAACAGCTCGAATGGACCGGCAAGATGTACGGCCGCCAGAGCGAGGAGATCAACGACTACACCGAGCTGCACCTCGACACGCGCGACGACGAACCCATGCGCCAGCTGCGTTCATGGGTCGATCCGTACGCCTATCGCGCCCGCTACACGATGCCCAAGCTGCTCCTGCTCGGGAGCAACGATCCTTATTGGGTCGTCGATTCCCTCCGCAACTACTGGGACGACCTCCCGGCCAGGAAGGTCGTGTTCCAGACACCGAACGCAGGCCACGACCTCGGCGGCGGCAAGGACGCCACCATCACGCTCGCGAACTGGTTCGCCCAGGTCGCGGCGGACGAAGTGTTGCCCGAGGTGACCTGGAAGCTCCGCGACGGCACCAACGGCGAGGCGGGGATCGACGTGGCGGTGGACCGTCCGGCGAAAAAGATCCGCTTGTGGAGCGCCCGGTCGAAGGACCGCGATTTCCGCGACGACACCTGGACCAGCCGCGAACTCGCCATCGAAGGCGACCTCAAGTCCGCCCACGCGGACGTGGCCAAGCCGGCTTCGGGATTCACCGCTTTCTTCGCCGAGGTCGAGTTGCCGACTCCTCAAGGCGACACCTACAAGCTCTCGACCCAAGCGCAGGTCGTTCCGGACCTTGTCAACAAGAACCCTTGAGCGAGTTCCACCTGTCGAGGAAGTCAGGGGCGTGTCCTGATCAAACGCGATGCGGGAGCAGCGGGAAGGGCACGCCAGAGCGGCACGATGAATTCGTGGCGATGCGGGCCGTCCATCCCCTCGCATGACGCCCGGTTCCGGGCAAAATGGATCGGTGATCGGTCCGGTGAGTCGTTCTTATGAAAAGCTTCGTCGTCAGCAGTTCGTTGGTCGCGGCCCTGGTGCTGGTCCTGTCGGAAGGTGCCGTGTCCCGTGCCGCAGCCCAAGAGGCGGCGGCCAGACCGGCGCCGGCGCCCACGCTCTCCTACGGCTCGAACGAGGTGCTCAAACTCGTCCGCGCCAAGGTCGGCGACGACACGGTCGTGGCCTACATCGACCATGCGAACGCCACCTACGCCCTGAGCGCTTCGGACCTGATTTATCTCCGTTCCGAGGGTGTTTCCGACAAGGTGCTCAGCGCGATGCTGACCCGTTCCAAGGGAGCCGAAGCGATCGCTTCTGCCCCGGCCGCGCCCGTCGCGCCCGTCGCGCCTACGCAGCCGGCCCCGGCGGCCGCTCCCACGTCCTACGTCGGCGCCAATCCCCAGCCGGCGCAGACCGTCGTCCAGCCGGCCCAGGTCGTCGTGCAGCCCGCGGTCACCACCTACGTCCAAGCTCCGCCGCAGGTCGTGGTCGCCCCTCCGGTGGTCTACGACTACGGGTACTATCCGTACTACGGTTATCGTTATCCCGCGGTGTCGCTCTCGTTCGGGTTCGGCGGGGGATACCGGGGCGGCTATCGGAGCGGCTTCCACGGCGGCTTCCACGGACACCGTTGAACCTCTCGGCGAAGGAAAGCGGGCCGGGCCTCGGCTCCGGCGGCGGTGAAGTGGTCTTGGAAGAGCTGTAAGCCGAGTTCTGTCTTCGCCCTTGCGGACGGAGAGGATCATTTATCTGAGCAACCGATACCCGGGACCCGGACCGCTTGCGCGGCCACTGGTGCGGGCAGCACCGAGGTCCCCTATTTGGTCTTGCTCCCAGGCAGGTTTTCCTTGCCCCGTCGCTTGCGCTATGGGCGGTGGGCTCTTACCCCGCCGTTTCACCCTTACCGCCGACCTTGCGGCCCGCGGCGGTCTACGTTTTCTGTGGCACTATCTGTCAACCGCGGCTTTCGCCACGGCTGCCCGCGTGTATCTCCGGCCTGACCGGAGTTACGTGGGCCTGCGCCCTATGGAGTTCGGACTTTCCTCCCGCGGCTCGCGCCGCGAGCGACCCTCCGCTCTTCCAAGACCGGAACCAGGCTAACAGGGGGTCACGCCGAGGCAAGGGATGTCGCGAAATTGCGCGCGGCACGTGCCCGGGACGCCGGTGCCCGGCGGACACGGGGGTGGGACCGGATCTCCGCCGGCAGCCGCCTCGACAAGGCACTCCCTGCGCCTCCCTCCGCGCCCCGGTCACCGACCGGTCTCGGCCACGACGACCGTGGGCGGAGCTTCTGTCGCAGGTCTCGGTTCGGCGTCGGTCAAGCCCACGCAGACCAACGCCAGCCAGGTGCAGGAACCGACCACCCAAGTGCGGGCCTCGGGGCGGTAACGGGCGATCGCCTGCATCCGATGCACCAACGGAGCGAACTCGTTCTCGGTGCCGCCCAGGATCCCGACGGACGCCGTGCCGTCCTGCACCGACGCGAACGGGGCCCCGCGCTCCAAGAGCTTGATCAAGGTCTCGCCGTAGGTGGCACGCTCTTCCGGACGCGCGGCCAGTGCGGAAGCATCGCAGGCTTCCTCCCGGTCGGCCCGAAAACGGCGGGTCACCAGCCAGACCAACGGGTTGAACCAGTGGATGCTCTCGACGGCGGCCAGCAACCAGTTCAAGGCCAGGTCCCGGCGCCGGAGATGCGCCAATTCATGGAGGAATACCAGGCGGAGCTCGTCCCGCGAGAGCTCGCCCATCAACCCTCGCGGAAGAAGCAGACACGGCCGGAAGAAACCCACCAAACAGGGGCTTTGCACGTGGGCCGATTCGTGGACGGCGAACGGGGCCTCCTGCCCGGTCGCGTCCTCGCACTCTTTGGCGAGCCAGCCGACCTGCCTCGGATCGATCCGCCGAGCGGCCTTGCGTATCCAGAACGACCGGAGCCAGCCGACAGCCACCCGCAGGGAAAGCGCGATAGCGACCCCGGTCCAGGTCCATGCCACCCAAGGTTGTTCCACCCACCGTCCCGCTTGGGCGGCGACCTCGCCGGGCAGCCAGAACGGCACGGCATCCGGACCCGCCAGGCGGGTCGGCGCGGAGAGGAGATTGAAGAGGCTGACCGGGCTCGGGAGGGAGAACGGCCAGGCCAACCGGACGATCACGAGCAACCAGAGCCTGCACCGCCAACGCGGATCCAGATGCCGTCCCAACACCCGACAAGTGGCCCAGACGGCCACCGCCAGCAATGAAGCTTGGGCAGAGGCGTTGCCCAGTTGGGCAAAAAACTCGGTCAATGGGGCTGCGTCCATGGCGGCGAAGGGATGGCCGCACTAAGCAAACGCCGGGCCGGATCAGTGCTCTTCCAGAGCTTTCCGCAGCTCTTTCACCTGCTTAGCCGAAAGTTTCCGGTGCTCCACGAAGTGGGCGACCATGGTCGAGAGCGATCCGTCGAAGACCCGTTCCAAGAACGACGAACTGGCCGCGTTGACGCAGTCGCGCTCCTTGACCAGCGCCTTGTAGACATAGGCGCGTCCATCGAGATCGTAGCCCAAGGCGCCTTTCTTCACCAAGCGGTTGAGGAGCGTCTTGGCGGTGACCGGGTGCCAGGTGGGGTCGTCCTTCGAGAGCTGGTCGATGATGTCGGCCGCCGTGACCGGGCTCTGTGCCCACACGACGCGCATGATCTCCCATTCGGTCTCGGAGATGCGGGGAAGGTTCGCCATAGAGATAGCAGGTGAGGTACCTAAGGGGTGGAGTGGACGAAAAAACGTTTATGCGCGTGAACGGTGGTTGTCAACGGACAAGCGGGACGCGGACCCCGACGAGATCGGATCCGTCGCACCGTCGGGGGACCAGGACGCCCACGACAACCGATCGCCACGTTGAAGCATTCGCGGAGCGTGGTCCGGCGGGGTCGTCCCACCGGTTTTTCACCCGTCGGCTCCAAGATGGACCGTTGTCGGCCGACAACGTTTGCGACAGGATTTCCCCAGACGCCTCCAAGAGACCAGGACCTCACCGTCCGACCACCGACGCACGCCTATGCCCACCCACCACTTCTCCCGCCGCACGTTCCTCCGCGGCGTCGGCGTCACCATGGCGCTGCCGTGGATGGAATCCTTGACCGTGTGGGGCGACGCACCGCCGTCGGGTGTCCGGCCCGCCAGCGAGGCACCGGTCCGGCTCGCCGTGCTCTTCTCCGGGAACGGCTTCCACTCCAAGGAATGGTGGGCCAAGGGCGAAGGCAAGCAGATGGAGCTCGGCAAGGTGCTCGCGCCGTTGACCGACTTCCGTGAGAAGATGCTCTTCGTCCGCGGCCTCCACAACGAGGAGGCCCTCAAGGGCAACATCCACAGCTCGCAGACCGGCAACCTCCTCTCCGGCGCGCCGCTCGCCTCCGGCGGGGAGATCCGCTCCGGCACCAGCATCGACCAGCTCCTGGCCCAGCGCTACGGCCGCTCGACCAAGGTCCCGAGCCTCGTGCTCGGCTGCGAGAAATCGAACCCCTCGGTCCACAAGAACTACTCGATGCTCTACAGCTCCCACATCTCGTGGAGCTCGCCGACCACGCCGACGCCGCTGGAGATCTATCCCGCGCTGGCGTTCGACCGGTTGTTCAAGGACGGCGCGGACAAGGGCGACAAGAGCGTGCTCGACGCCGTGCTCGCCGATGCCGCGGATCTCCGGCGGAACATCAGCCGCGGAGACCAATACAAGCTCGACGAATACCTCGATTCCGTCCGCGACGTGGAGCAGCGCATCGAGAACGCCGGCAAGAAAGGCGAGCTCCAAGGCTGGCGGCCCGCATCTACCGCGCCGGACATGCCCCGCCCGGCCGACGGCATCCCGCAGGACATCGCCGAGCACATGCGCCTGATGTGCGACATCCTCGTGCTCGGCTTCCGCACCGACACCACCCGCATCACCACGCTCAAGCTGAACAACGACCACAGCTCCCTGCGGTTCCCCAACCTCGGCGTGGACTACATGATCCACCATCTCCTTTCGCACAGCGACACGGCGGATTGGCTGAAGGTGAACCAGTTCTTCCTCGAGCAGGTCGCCTACATCGCGCGCAAGCTCGACGGCATCCAGGAAGGCCCGCGCACGCTGCTCGACAACACGATGCTGATGTATTGCTCGTCCATGCTGAACGGGAACCACGACGCCA
Organism: Verrucomicrobiota bacterium; assembly: GCA_947454005.1. Lineage (GTDB taxonomy): Bacteria > Verrucomicrobiota > Verrucomicrobiia > Limisphaerales > UBA9464 > CAIVQB01. The sequence goes on along the minus strand of CANGMH010000015.1, from coordinate 18,140 downwards.
CCAACCTCCCGGTGGTCCTGCTCGGCGGTGGCGGCGGCCGCATCCGCGGCGGCCGCGTTCTCGACCACACCGGCGAGCCGGACCGCCAGATGTGCCGGCTGTACCTGTCGATGATGGACAAGATGGATGTGCGCCTGCCGAAGTTCGGCGACGCAACGATGCCGCTCGAAGAGGTCTGAGCGTCGCGCCGGGAGCACCTAGGCCCGTCGCACCAACTTCCTGCTGGCGGACGCACCATCGCGCGCAAGACTGCGGGGCGATGAGCGACACCCCGGAACAGATCCTCTGGAAAGGCAGCCCGTCGGCCGCCCAAGACTTCTGGCTGAACCTCAGCTGCCTGCTGGTGCTCCCCATCCCGTGGGCGCTCTGGCGCTGGTGGCATCGCAGCAGCCATCGCATCGAGATCACCACCGAGCGGATCCGAGTGACCCAGGGGATCTTCACCAAGCGCACCGATGAGCTGGAGCTCTACCGCGTCCGCGACATGACGTTCCTCCAACCGTTCATCCTCGGCTTGTGCGGCCGGGGGGATCTTCAGTTGAACACCGACGACGTCACCACCCCCGTCGTGTTGTTGCCCTGCATCCCGGCCGACCCATCGTTGCGCGACCAGTTGCGCAAGGCGGTGGAATCCTGCCGCGACCGCAAGCGCACCCGCGTCTCCGAGTTCGGCGGCACCGTCGGCCACGACCACGACCACGCGAATCCGGGATCCTGAACGCCTTGCCGGGCGACCGCCCTTCTCGTCAGGGGACCACGGGTCGCGGCGGGCCGTCGTAGGGCCGGGCGCCGCCCTCCGGGACCTCTTCGGGACGTACGGTGACCAGCGCGGGATCGGTCGTTTCCGGCGCGGAGAGGAAGCCTTCGTGGCGGCCCAGCCAATAGGCGAGCAACCAGCTCGCCGGCTCCACCACATCGTTGCCGCCCGAGCCGCCGTCGGCCTGCATGGTCCAGTGGTCCCAGCGCAGCGGCTCGGTCTCGCTTGGAGAGAAGGCCTTGGTGCCGCCCTTGGGCGCGATGTATCCGGCCGGCGTGCGAAGGTCCGAACGATGCGAGTTCTGGTACGACCAGATGCGCAGGTCGAGCGGCCATCCGCGGAGATGGGCGACAGCCGGCCCGGTCTCGCATCCCTCACCGGTCAGCGCGCCATGGAGGAACTCGAACCACGGGTTGTGCTCGACGCGGACGACTTCACGGCTGCGTTCGTAGCCGCGGCGGTAGAACGCGCGCAGCTCCGGGTCCTGCTCGTGGCGGATGAGATTCCACCAGCCCCAGAAACCGAGCTCGTCCAAGAAATGCAGGATGCTGTCCGGCGGGAAGGTCGTCCGGGCGCGCAGGGTGTAGGCCGGATACCCGAGCCTCACCAGCCTCTGGTAGGCCTCGCTGAACTTCGCATCGCCCGTCAGCACCTCGGCCGTCTTGATGAACGACAGCAGCTCCACCGCCTGCAGCCCGCGATCGTAGCGGCCTTCGTCGGTGAGGAAGTAATCGGGGTCCCAACGGCCCCAGCGCGTCGGCTTGCCGTCGATGTCCACGAGCTGCCACCGATGGTCGATCAGGTGGGTCGCGATCCGGGCGAGGTGCGCCTTCGCCTGCGCGATCTCCTCACCTTGGGCAGCCAGTTGGAGGAACACGTCGAACGCGTAGAAATGCGAGCACAGCTCGTCGCTGGAGGTGTCGCCCTTCCACTCGAACTTGCCGTCGGCGGTGTCGTGCCACTCGGCAGGATAGCCGCCCGATCCGCCGCTGGATTTGTGCCCGCGTTCACCCTTGGCCCACACCGACCGCGCCGGGAAGCCCGGGATGCCGGTCATCCGCTCCAGCCATCGCAAGGCGTGGAACGTGTTGGCCGCCTCGCGCCGGGCGGCCGGGTCCTTCGTGACCGCATACCGGTATGATTGGGCGGCGAGATAGTAGCCCGTGTAACCGCCATCGTTGTCGCCCGCCTCGCGCACGAACTCTTTCAGGCCCTCGTCCCATTCCAGCTTGTGCACCAGGCCGAGACGTTTCTGTCCCCACGCCTCGAGGTGCCGTTCGTAGTAGGCGGCTTTCTTCGCGAGCGTGAACGGCTCGTGATCGATGATGCCGAGCCCGCGGTCGGTCGCGATGTACGCCGTGCGCGGCCCGATCGCCATCGCCTGCACGCGTTCGTCCGGCAACCAGCGCCGGCCGGCGAAGTAACGGAACCCGCCCCCCGCCTTGCGGATCGCGCCGCGGCTCGTGCCGATCCAGAGATCGCCGTCGAAACCGGCGGCAAGACAGGTGGTGTCCTCGAACGGCAGGCCGTCCTCGCCCCGCATGGCCGTGAGCGACATGCCGCGCAGCACGCCGAGCCCGCGGTCGGTGGCGATGTAGATGGCTCCCTCTAGACCCAGCGCGTCGCGCGTCACCGGCGACGGGAGCGCGCCCCAGTCCCACGTCTGGTCCGCTGGGAAATCGTACGCGTCCTTCCCGCCGAACGTGCCGAAGGCGAATGTCGTGAGCCGGCCCGGCCCTTGCAGGTAGAGCGAGCCTTGGTGCGGGATGAGCCGGGTGATGTCGAACCTGGCCTCGGCGTCGCCGAACGGTTCCAGCACGTCGCCGCGCACCCGGCGGAGTTTCTTGCCCGACGCGACGATGATCGCGCCACGATGCTCGCACACGTCGGACAGGGCCTCGTCACCGAGGGTCTTCCAACCGGTGGCGTCGAGCCGGCGCAGGCCGACGGCTGTGACCGCCCAGAGGCTTCCCCCGGCAGAGACGAGCCTCCGTACCGGCGCCCGCATGGCGGCGTCCTCGACCAATGCTCCTCCGACGAGCCGCATCACGCCCTTGCCCGAGCCGATGAAGACCACTCCGCCATGCAGCGCCACTGCGGTGAGCGGCTCGGCGGTGACGACTTGGCGACCGATCTCCTGGAGATACACGTCGTCGCGGACCGTCGACCGACCCCGGATGCCCGCAGAGTCCGAAGCCTCGACCGGTGGTGCCAGCACGAGAGACAGACCGACGACGAAGCGGAGGCACATCCGGAGGGTTCCAGTTCTCATGGCAATCGGGCGAGAGGACCATCGGCCCCGACTCCCGGGCAAGCGCCGTGGCGGGTGGAGTGAGGTCCGATCGGGATGATTTCCTGCGCCGGTCGTGACGCCACGCGCCCGTTCGGCGCCTTCTCAGGACACGAACTCGTTCCTAGGTCCGGACCGTGGGCATCAACCCGGCATCGGGTCTTGGCGGCCCACCCCTTGGGCCGATCAGGTACGGGACTTCCCCGGGGCGGAACGGTTGTCCGGGCTCGGGCTCATCCACCCCACTGGTCCTGGGCAGACGTCGCCGCTTGGCGCAGGACCATGTCGTGGTAGAGGCCGCGGGCATCCATCAACTGCTCGTGCGTGCCGCGCTCGACGACGCGGCCTTCGTCCATCAGCAGGATCAGGTCGGCGCGGCGGATGGTGGAGAGCCGGTGCGCGATGACGAAGGTGGTCCGGCCGGCGAGCAGTTCGGCCATCGAGGCCTGGATGAGCTGTTCGCTCTCGGTGTCCAGGTTGCTGGTGGCCTCGTCGAGGATGAGGATCCGCGGCGCCGCGAGGAAGGCGCGCGCGATGGCCAGGCGCTGCTGCTGTCCGCCGGAGAGCTTCACGCCGCGTTCGCCGATGGTCGTTCCGTAGCTTCCCGGCAGCTTCGCGATGAACTCATGGGCGTTGGCGCGACGTGCGGCGTCCTCGACCTCGGCATCCGTCGCATCCCGCCGGCCGTAGGCGATGTTGTCGCGGACCGAGCCGTCGAAGAGGAAGACATCCTGCTGCACGATGGCGAGCAGGTCGCGGTAGGTGCGGAGGCGGAAGCCGCGGATGTCGGCGCCGTTGAGCAGGATCCTGCCCGACGTGGGGTCGTGGAAGCGCGCGACCAGGTCCGTCACCGTGGTCTTGCCCGCGCCGCTCCGGCCGACCAGCGCGACGACCGATCCGCCGGGCACCACGACGCTGAAGTCGCGGATCACCGGTTTCCCCGCGTCGTACTCGAAGCCGACCTGCTCGAAGCGCAGCTCCTCGACCGTGCGCGGCGCATCGACGGCGCCGGGCCGGTCCGGCTTGTCGCGCTGCATCGCCAGCACCTCGAAGACGCGCTCCATCGCCGCCAACGAGCGCTGCAGCTCGGAGAAGGAGTTCACGATCTGCCACACAGGGTTCAGCAGCAGGAACGTGTACCACTGGAACGCCATGATATCGCCGATGCTGGCGCCCCCGGTGACGTTCAGGTAGCCGCCGTACCAGACGATGACGACGTTGACGGCGCCGAGCAGGAGGCCCCATGAGGTCCAGATGACCAGCTCGCGCCGGTAGGCGAAGAGGTCCTTGCGCAGCATGAGATGCCGCGCGGCCATGAACTCCAGCAGCTCGCGCGTCTCGCGACCGAAGGCGCGGACCACGCGGATGCCGGAGAACGTCTCGCCCACCCGGCCGTCGACGAGCTCGGCGTCTTTGCGCACCGACCGGTAGATCGGCCGGATCCTCCGCGCCGAGATGAAGCTGATGAGCATCACGCCCGGGATGATGGCGAGCGCGGTGAGCGCCAACCGCCAGTTCAGCTGGAGCAGGATGACGAAGGCGATGACCAGCCGCACGACCGAGACCGCCGGCGAGACGATGGCGAGCTGCATCAGCCCGGTGGTGGTGTCCACGTCGCCGGTGATCCGCGACAAGATGCCGCCGGTCTTCATGTCCCACACCTTCGGCAAGGGGAGGCGCAGGAGGCGGTCGAACAACGCCCGCCGCAGCGCGAGCATCAACCGGACGTTCAACAGGCGCTGCCGGTAGTCCTTCAGCACCCCGACGAGGTTGGAGGCGACGACCACCGCGACGAACAGCGCGCCGGCCCAGTGGAGCTTCGCGAGGCGGGACGCGCGGTCGAGCGACGTGTCGAGGAGCACGCGGTCCACGATGAACCGCATGAAGAGCGGCTCCATCATCTGGAGCCCGGCGGCGACCACCGCGAACACGAACATCACGCCGATGCCGGCGCGGTGCGGCTTGAGCCATCGGACGTACTCGCGGAGATGCTCGCGGCGCCTGCCCTTGTGCAGCCCTCCTTTGCCGGAGGACTCGGTGCCATCCTTTGACGTGCCCGCGGGCCTGCCGACGACGTCCTGCTCCGCTTCGGCGTCGAGCTTCCCGAGCTGGTAGCTCTGGACGAATCCTTTGTAGCGGTCGCGCGAGGAGCGGGGGTTACTCATCCGTTCGCTGCATTGCTCCGGGATCCCGAAGATGCGTCAACGCCGGCGAAGGCCGTCCTGTCGCCCGGGGCGGACCGGAACCGGCTTGGGCGCGGGCCTCACAGGTCGACCCATTGCCGCGTCTCGGCGGACCGGACGGCAGCGTCCATGACCGCCTGGGCGCGCGCTCCGTCGTGGAAGGTCACGGCACAGGACCGTTGCTCGCGGATCGCGTTGACGAACTCGATGGCCTGGTCGTAGCGGAAGGTGACCAAGGGATCGCCGACTCCGGGATCGCGCGGGGAACCGGGCCAGACATGGAACTCGGGCGGGATGACGCGCGTCTTCAGCCCGGGGCCGCCGACCTTGCCGTACTGGAGCTCGTTCCACTTCCCGGTGGTGAACTCGTACGTGCCCTCGCTTCCGTTGATCTCCACGTAATCCAAGCTGCGCCACGACTCGTTGCGGCCGCTCGCGAGCTTCGAGCTCTCGAGCACACCGCTCGCGCCGTTGCGGAACTCCGCGAGGATGGCCACCCAATCGTCGGTGTCGTTCGGCGCGCCGCCGCGGACGGGCGTGAGGTTCATCAGGTTCGCCACGAGCCGCTTCATCGGGCCGACGAGCTGGAGCGCGAAGTCGATCCGGTGGCTGAGCATGTCGCCGATCTCACCGGTGCCGGCGAGCTTCTTGACCTGGCGCCAACCGAGGTTGCGCGTGCCCCAGTCCTGCAGCCGGCACGAGCGGAAATGGTACGGCGTGCCCATCTCGCCCTGGGCGACCAGATACCGGAGATAACGCATCGCCGGCACGAACTGGTAGGTGAAGGCCGTCATGTGCCGGACGCCCGCGCGGTCGGCTTCCTCCGCCATGCGACGGGCAGAAGCGGCATCGAGGGCGATCGGTTTCTCGCAGAGGATGTGCTTGCCGGCGCGCGCCGCGGCGATGGCGATGTCCGGATGCAGGAAATTCGGCGTCGCGATGATGACGGCATCGACGTCGTCGCGGGTGACCACCTCTTCCCACTTCGTCGAGGCGACCGGGGCCCCGGTCTGCTGGCGGGCCGTCTCCAAGGTCGCCGGGTTGGCGTCGCACAGGGCGTGGACCTTCACGTCCTTGCAGAGGGCGAGACCCGGGAGATGGTTCTGGAGGGAGATCCCGCCGGTTCCGACGATGGCGACATTCAACGTGCTCATGAGGTGCGCCGAGGCTACGAGCGCGCCGGTCCGCCGCACAAGCGCGGCCATCGGTCTCCGCGCCCAGGCCACGCCCCCTCGGGGACCGGTCAGCGTTTCTCGGGCCGCCGGATCTCGATGCTCCAGCCGGGACCGCTCGCCACCCCGTGCTTCGCCGCGAAGTTGCCCTGGTTCAGGGCGATCGCGACCTCGAGAAGGCTGTCCACGTACAACACCGGTCCACCCGGCGGCGCAGCACCGAAGGTCGCACCGTAGGGCATCGTGCCGGACCAGATGTTGGTGCCGGAGCACCGCACGGTGACCGCGAACGTCTCGCCGAACCGGGGCGAGAGCTGGTTGAAGAGCTTCTTCGGGATGTCGGACCAGACATTGCCGTACTGCGTGTCGAGCACCGGGATGTTGCCGCGCAGGACGCCGTCCGAAAGCACCGCGGGTTGGTAGGACAGCCGGACGACGTCATCGACGGCCTTGGGGCCGATATCCTTGAACGCCAGTTTCCCTGCGGCGAGCCGTGCGCCGACGTATGCGAACAGGTCGCGTCCATGGAAGGTGTAGCTCTCCTCGGAGCCCTTGAGCCGCTGCTTCGCCGCATCGATGACACGGACCTCGGCCAATCCGGGGGACACGGCGAGGAACGTGAGCGCTCCGTTGTCGGGCGTGACGATGTAGCGTCCGTCGCGCGTCTTCGCCACCACCGCGCGCCGCTCCGTGCCGACCCCGGGGTCGACCACGTTGACGAACACCGTCCCGGCCGGCCAATACGAGGTGGTCTGCTTCAAACGGAACGCGGCTTCCCAGATGTTGTACGCCGGGATCTCGTGCGTGAGGTCGAACTGTTGCAGGCGCGGGTCCACGCCGTGGGCGACGCCCTTCATCGCGGACACCGCGCCGTCCTTGAGGCCGAAGTCCGTCTGGAAGACCAGCGCAGCGCCATCGGCCACAAAAGCCGCGGCGGACAAGAACAGGACGAGGACGGCGACGCAGGTCGGGTTGGGGCGATTCATCGCGGGCCGATGATGGCCCGACGCCGCGGTCCGGGCAATTCTCCAGCCGCCGTCACGTCTCCATCAACGGCGAGAGATTGCTGTTGCGCGCCGCCATCGCGGAGAGCCGCGGATCGAGCGCGAGGGCGCGGCGGAGCGAGCCACGGGCGTTCTCGGCCTCGCCCAGGATCGCTTGGTAGCAGGCGAGGTGGAAGTTCCACAAAGCGTGGTCACGGGACGAGGACGGCGCCGCCAGCAACGCATCCCGGCAGCCGGCGATGCGACCCAGCTCATAGAGGCAACATCCCCAAGCGATGAACGACTCGGCGCAGGCTCCATCGGCATGGCACAGTTCGGCGTGCGCCTCGGCCGCTTCTTCCCAGCGCTCGAGCTGGACGAGCAGCACCGCGCGCAGTTCCAGCGTGGGCAGTTCGCCGCGCCGGGCCGGATCGAGCGTGCCAAGCTCCCGCAGCGCCTCCTCCGGCATGCCCAGCTCGTGGTAGCCGATGGCGCTCTGGAGGACACGGTTCCAAGCTAGCATCTGGGCACAACCTGCCACGGTTCGGCGCGAGGACAACCGGCCCCGGAGAACGGGCCCGGACGGACCGACCAAGCCGGTCACTTCACCGGGAGCACCAGCACCTTCAGCTCGGAATGCGCCGTCGCCGCACGGTGGACCCGCTGGGTCGCCTTCTGGAAATCGTCGGGTTTCGCGTAGGCGATGTTGGGCACGAAGGTCTGGGGATTCCGCTCGACCAGCGGGAACCAGGTGCTCTGCACCTGGACCATCACGCGGTGCCCCCGGCGGAAGGTGTGGAGGATGTCGGGCATCGTGAACTCCACCTTCGCGACCTTGCCCGGCACCATCGGCACCGCCTTCTCGAAACCGTCGCGGAACCTCGACCGCATGACGTCGCCGCGGACCAGTTGTTGGTAACCACCCATCACGACATGGGCAGGGTTCGGGTCCGGCGCCGGGAAATCAGGATCGTAGACATCGATGAGCTTCACTACCCAATCAGCGTCGGTGCCGGTCGTCGAGACGTTCAAGACGGCGGTCAAAGGTCCAGCCAAAGTGAGGTCCTCCTCGAGCGGTTCCGTCTGGTAGACCAGCACGTCCGGCCTGGACGCGGCGAAGCGTTGGTCATGGGTCGGATACCCGCGCGGGTAATCGGTGGTGACCTCCATCGTGAACGGCACCGGCTTGGCCGGATCGCTGACGTATTCATCGAAGGCTCCAGCGCCCTCGGCCGGCACCGAGAAGCCGAGCTTGCCGTCGGCTTGGAAATAGAGGATCCGGGGCTCGACGGTCTTCGGCGGCCACGTGTCGAAGCGCCGCCAGCGTTGGGTGCCGGTCTCGAACATCTGCGCCTCGGACTGGGTGTGGTTCGTGTCGCCCTTGAGATGACGGCGGAAGAACGGCAGCTCGATCTTCTCCTGGTAGTACGCCGAGGTCTTCGCGTGGAACGAGATGTCCCCGAGCTTGTCGCCGTCCCGCTTGCCCCAATCGCCGTGCGCCCACGGACCCATGACGAGGATGTTCGTGATGCCCGGGTTCTGGCGCTCCGCGGACCGGTAGGTCTCGAGCGCGCCGAACAGGTCCTCGCCGTCATACCAGCCGCCGACCGTCATCACGGCGCAATGGATGTCTTTCAGATGCGGCCGCACATCGCGCGCCTTCCAGAACGCATCGTAGTCCGGATGGGCCAAGAACTCCGTCCATGCCGGGAACGCGTTATTGAACAGTTTGTCGGATTCGCCGAGCGCCCCCATCCGACGGTAGAAATCATAGCCGTCGGGCATCGGGAAGACGAAGTGCCGTCCGCCATCGTGCAGCGGATCATCGGACTTCTGTTCGAACCAGTAGAAGAACCCGAGGTTCTGGGAGAGGAAGAACGCGCCGTTGTGGTGCAGATCGTCGCCCATGAACCAATCGGATATCGGCGCCTGCGGCGAGGCGGCCTTGAGCGCGGGATGCGAGCCGATCATCCCCATCGATGTGTAGAACCCGGGATAGGAGATGCCGAGCATCCCGACGTTGCCGTTGTTCCGCGGCACGTTCTTCACCAACCATTCGATGGTGTCCCACGCATCGGTGCTCTCGTCGGTGTCCTTCGGGCCCTTGCCCTCGATGAAGGGGCGGACATGCTGGAAGGTCCCTTCCGATGCGTGCCGGCCGCGGACGTCCTGCGCCGCGAGGATGAATCCGTCCTTCGCCAGGGTCTCGAACGATCCGCTCGGATCGCTGTAGCGATCGGCCCCGTAAGGTTTGAGGGCATAGGGGGTTCGCGTGAGCAGGACCGGGAAGTTCGTGGATTCGTCCTTCGGCACGAAGATGCGCGTGAAGAGCTTCACGCCGTCGCGCATCGGGATGCGGTGTTCGTGCTTGGTGTAGTGCTCGGCGAGCCAAGCTGCCGTCGCGTCCACCTTCTTGTCCTCGGCGACCACGGGCGACACCGCGGCGAACGCGACCAAGACGAATCGCCGGACGAGCAGAGAAAGCTGCATCCCCGAGGCTTCAACGGGAAGCCCGGGAACCGCAAGCGGAACCCGGGCTCGACCACCCTCACCACACCGTTCCGGATGGATCGGAGTCCATCCGGCCCGGCTCGGGGCTACTGACCTACCTTCCGAGGATCAGGCAGATCCTTTTGGAGCCGTCGAGGCCGGCTGGGCCTTGGCTTTCCCCTTGTAGTGGGAGGCGTAGTAGCGGTTCTGATAATAATGGTAGCTGTAATAGTAGCTATCCTTGCCTTCGAAGTCGATGTCGTTGAGGACGATACCGATCAGGTTGATGCCGGCATCCTGGACGCGTTGGACCGAGCGGCGCGCATGTTCGCGGCGGATCTTGTTGAACTTGGTAACGAACATGATGCCGTCGCACATCGCGCCGACCACGAGGGGGTCGGCCACCGCAGAAACCGGAGGGCAATCGAGGATGACGCGATCATAGCGGGCCGAGGCCTCCTCGAGGAAATCCAGCATCCGCTTGGAGCTGATCAACTCGGAGGGGTTGGTCGGCATGGCGCCACAGCAGACGACATCCAGATTGGGCACCTCGGTCGGGATCACGATCTCCTCGATCGTCCGTTCCCGGCTCGAAAGATAGGCGCTCAGGCCCACCTGGCTCTTCAGCTGGAACGCCTTATGGATCGACGGCCGACGAAGGTCGGCGTCCACCAGCAGGGTCTTCAGCCCCGTCTGCGCGGTCACGATCGCGAAATTGGATGCAACCAGCGATTTCCCTTCGGAAGGGATCGTGCTGGTGACGACGATGGTGCGGAGTTTGTCCGCATTCCGCACGAGCGAGACCGCTGCCCGGAGTGTCCGGAAGCCTTCCGCGGCGCTGGATGTCGGATGGATGTGTGCTTGAAGATCGCGTTCGACGACGCTGGTCGACTTGATGTTCGGGATGTAGCCCAGAAGGGACTGCCGGAGGTAGTTCTCGACGTCCTCCTGGCTCTTGATCGAGTCGTCGAGGAAGTTGGTGAAGAACGCCAGCATCAACGCCACCACGAGCCCTCCGAACACACTTCCGGCCAGGATCAACGGTTTGTTCGGTTTGACCGGCTTGAGCGGAGTGGTCGCCTTGTCGACCACGAACATGGTCTGCTGCGTGTCCTTCGAGACGAGGTCGTACTCCTTCGATTTCTGTAGCACGAGCTGGTACATCATCTCGGCCCGCTCCTTCTTGCGGTTGAGCACATCAAACGTCGTCTTCGCGACGCTGAGATCGGTCATCCGCTGTTCGGCCTTGGCCAATGCGTCCTTCGCCTGCTGCTCCTTTTGGACCTCGATACGGACCTGGGACTGGAGGCTTTCGAAGGCCCTTTGGGACTCTTCCTTGAGGTGCTCCTGGTCCGCAGCGATGATGCTCACCATCTCCTGGACCTTGGGATGCTTGTCCCGGTACCGGGTCCGGAAACCCTTCAGCATCGACTGGCTCTCCGCGAGTTTCAACTTGATCTGCCGGACGCTCGGGTCCTCGGTGATGATACCGAGCTCGCTGAGATCGTTTCCTTTGTTCATCCAGAAGGTGGCCTCCTCAAGGCGTTTCTGGACGGTGGCGACGACGGCGCTCTGCGCACCCAGACGTTCCGCAGCGGCACGGAGCGCGGCAGCATCGACGTTCTCGGTGGTCTGCTTCTGGTCCTCCACCAGCGAGATCATGCCCTTCTTCTGACGATATTTCTGGAGGTTCTCGATCGCGACGGTGAGGTCCTGCTCCTGCGACGACGCTTCGGTCTGCAGCATGTGGAACCCACCCATCGCCTTCTGAATCTTCCGGTCGATGTTCTGTTGCAGGAAGAGTTCCAGCAACGTGTTGGCCATGTTCTCCGCTGTTCGAGGATTCGGATGGTTGGCCTGGACCTCGACCAACCGTGTGAGGCGTATAGGGACGATGTTGATGTCCTTCAACACAGCAGCGGTCTTGTCCACGGACCTCTTGTAGCGATCGTCGTCTTCCAAGCGAAGTTTCGCGACGAGGGATTCGATAAGGGTCCGCGAAACAATGTTCTTGTACTGCGTCTGGAGATAATCTTGGTCCTTGTTCCCCATCGATATCGCCTCCTTCAAGGAGAGGACGCCGGCGGTCTCAGGATCTATCTGCAGCCGGGAGACCCCTTGGTAGATCGGTGTGGCGCGGAAGGAATACACGACACCCAGCAACACGAAGCAAAGGAAGACAGCTATGATGAGCCACCGGCGCTCGAGGACGACATGCCAATAATCACGAAACTGGGTCGGATTGGCGCTTTCGGATCCGGGTTCCCAGGTCCTGGAGCTCAGATTATCTTCCATATGATCAACGGTCAGAATGTGGATTCACCGACGTTCACGACATCTCCGTGCTCCAAGATGACTTTTTTGCCGCTCTCGGCCAGCTTCTGGAGCCCGTCGTAGGTGTACTTCGTGCTCTCTCCGGTCTTGTTGTTCCGCACCTTGATGTCCTTCTTGTTGGCCAGACGTGTGAAATCTCCGGCGGCGCCTATGGCCTCGACGACGTCGATCAGATGATCGGGCGGGATCTCGACCTTGCCCGGACGGCCCACCTGTCCGGTGACGGTGACGTACTGGACATCGTACTGCTTTACCTCGACGCTGACCTCCGGGTTCACGAAGTAGTCTTTGTCGAGGATGTCGCGGATCTCTTTCTCGACCTCCGCCGTCGTCTTGCCGCCGACCTGGATCTCCTTGACGAACGTATAATTGATGACCCCGTCGGCGTTCACCTTCTTTTCCGCGGTCATCTCAGGCTCGTTGTACACCCTGATGAAGAGAAGGTCGTTGGGGACGATCTTCCGGGCGGTGTCGGCCGCGCCCGCCCGGACAAACGCCAGCGCGGCGAAGACCAGCACAATCCACAGAGTGGCCTTGGGACAAGTCGTTTGGATTGTTCTCATAGTTCAAAAACCGACCGCGACACGAAGGGCTATGATATGGTTGTCGTAAGGGATCAACGGGCGGAGCGCGGCATATGCTGCGTCCCGGAAATCAAGCGAGTAGCTCTCGTACTGGTATGAAACCGTCCCGGACAACCACAAGAACGGTTGGTAGATCATGCCCGCCCCGATCGTCAAAGTCCTGTCAGATCGCCCGGCATTGCCCAAGACCCCTTTATAGGTGGCATTCCCGAGGCGGTCGAAGACGACCTGTCCGGTTGCATCCGTCGCCAAGACCGGCAAGGTCGTCGGGCTATCCCCGTAATCGGAGCCGTTGAGGTTGGCGTTCCCTTGGATCGACCACTTGCCACTGCTGCCGAGGAGCTGCACCGCGGTGATGCCCACCGAGTCGAAGGTCAACCCTTGTGAATTGATCTGCGACGAGACGTCGGTGCGACGGCTGTAGTTGAGCGATATCTGGGTCTTGGGGCGCGGAACGTAGGACACGCTGGCCTCGACCGCCGGGGTCCCGGTACCCGATGTGTTGCTGATCCCTGCGAATCCACGCGTCTCGTATCCGACTTTGACCGTCCCCGTGATCTTCGCCGTGAAATCGCCCCGGAGGCCGACATAGCCGCCATAGAACGTCGAATGGGGTCCTTTGGGCTGGGTGGCGAGGTTGGGGTTCACCGCGGTCTGACCATAGTGGCCTTCCGAGAACAAGGCCACTTTCGCGGTAATCTTGTAGCTGGTGCCCAACGAACCTCTCCAAGTGTTGTAGTCGAGCAGCGGGGTGCCCTTTTCGAAATCGGTCTCGCCGTTGGAGGCGCTGATGTAGATATCGGTCTTCCCGCTCGAATCGTAGGTCAACTTGTAATCGTCCGACCAGAGCCGTCGCTTGATCAATGTCCCGCCTGAGGTGCCCACGAACTGCGATCCCCCCAAGAAGCTGGACAGGTAATCCAGCTGGCTTTTCCCTGAAAGCTTGAGGCGGCTGCGCTCCAGTTCGGCCCGGAACCGGATGTGCTCCTGGGCGGTGTCGGCTTCGGAGTGGTCGAGGTTGGCGATCTGGTCGTGGACGACCTCGAGCGAAAGCAGATTCGCGCCGCCCGCACCGAAGTCGATCCGGGCCCCTGGGCTCACCGTGGTGACGAGGTCGCTCTCTTGCCGGCGGATGACCAGATTGTTCGTCGTGGCGGGGCCAAGGACCGGGGTGCCTGCCAAGTCGAATCCCAGCAGCGGACGATAGACCTGGCTCGACGTGACGGAATTGTTCCCGAACGCCAAGTTGTCGGTGTACATCTCGGCCAGGTCGAGCTGCGGCTTGAGACTGAACCGCCCCCAACTGAAGTTGAGGAGATCCTCGGCATCCAACCCCAATGCCGGCACCGCCGACAACACCAGGCCTGAGAGCGCGACGCAGGCGCGGCGGTTGAATCCAATATGGCTCATCACGGTTGTGGTACAGATGGTCGGCTGCGTCCCGGTCGGTCGCGGGACGCACGCCCTCGGCAAGTCCTTGCGTTGCCCCGGTCACCAACGACACGGCCGCGCCCCGAACGTTCAAAATCCGGCGTCCATCTTGGAAAATGGCCTCGGCCAAGTAAACCCCATAAATCTTGGCGAACATCCGCAGCGTTGCGGATCTCGTCCGAGCAGTTCTCGAACCAGGATCCCGGTTCCGACCGGGCGCGTCAGGGCTGCTCCGTCCGTAAGGACGCACACGGCATCTGCGACCCGGTCGATCAAGGGACGGGGCGGCCGACGCACCGCTCAAATACTCGTTGTCTCCACGTGGTCGGTCCCTAAGTTCGGGCCGCGATGACGAAAACGTTCTCGGAACTGGGATTCCCCGGCCGGCTGATCGCGGTCGAGGGCCTGGACGGTTCCGGCAAATCCACCCAGGTGCACCTCCTCCTCAAGTGGCTCGAGCAGCAGGGGTGCCGCGTCTTCTTCTCGGAATGGAACTCGTCCGCGCTCGTCAAGAGCGCGACCAGCAAGGGCAAGAAGCAGAACCTGCTCACGCCGACCACCTTCAGCCTGATCCACGCCACCGATTTCGCCGACCGCTACGAGCGCCAGCTGGTGCCGCTGCTCCGGGCCGGATACGTGGTGCTCTGCGACCGGTATATCTTCACCGCGTTCGCTCGCGACGTCGTGCGCGGGTGTCCGCCCGATTGGGTCCGCGGGCTCTACTCGTTCGCTGCCCTGCCGGACCTCACGTTCTTCTTCCGTGCCGACCTCGAGGTGTCGTTGGCCCGGATCCTCGACAACCGCCCCGTGCTCAAGCATCACGAAGCCGGGATGGACATGAACCTGTCTTCGGATCCGTACGAGAGTTTCCGGATCTTCCAGGGCCGCATCTTCGAGCAGTACCTGGCCATGAGCACCGAATTCCGCTTCACCATCATGGACGCGAACCAACGCATCGAGGAACAGCAGGGCCTGGTCCGCAAACTGGTCTCGGCCCGGATCGACTTGAAGCGGTTCGCGGCGAACAAACCCCGTTGACCTGCGTCATGCCCGCCAAGAACCCAAGATCGCCGCGGAGGAAAGACATCCCGGCAGCGAACGTCGTCGTCCCGCGCGTCACCGCGAAACGCTTCCTCGGCCATGGATTGCCGGGCGAGGACGTCCACAAACTCGCGGGGAAGCTCATCGTCGTCGAAGGTGCCGACGGCTCGGGCCGCTCGACCCAGATCTCCCAGCTGGTCCGATGGCTCGAAGGCGCCGGCCACGCGACCCTGCAGGTCGGCCTGAAGCGCTCGACCTTGGTCAGGGAAGAGCTGGAGCTGGCCCAGCAAGGGAACATCCTCTCGCGGACCACGCTCTCGCTGTTCTACGCGACCGATTTCGCGGATCAGCTCGAGAACGCCATCCTCCCCGCCCTCCGCGCGGGTTTCATCGTCCTTGCCGATCGCTACATCTACACGCTGATGGCCCGCGATCTCGTCCGGGGAGTCGATCCGGCATGGCTCCGGAACCTCTACGGCATCGCACTCGTCCCGGACGCGGTGTTCTACCTCGACGTGTCTCCCGCGCATCTGGTCCAGCGCGTCTTCGCCAAATCGCCCGCGCTCGATTACTGGGAGAGCGGCATGGACCTGGGCTTGTCGCGCGACATGTTCGACAGCTTCCTGAAGTACCAAGCCCTGATGCGCGAAGCGTTCAGGCAACTCCAGCGCGATTACGGCTTCCACATCGTGGACGGAGAGCGGGATCCGGCCGCGGTGAGCGACGAACTCAAGGAGAAGATCGCCGCGGTGCTGGTCGGCAAATAGGCCGTCACCGGGAACCGGTCGGGGCGTCCGAGTGCGGGCGACGATGACCGCGGCCAGCCCGACGGCGACGTCACGGTCTTGGAGAAATCGACGTAAGCGGACCGTTTCCGGCGCGGAGCTGCCACGCGATGTGGACGAGAAGATCGACCGCGCCGTCTTCCGCGATGTGAAGCGAATCCACCGCGGGCGACATCCGCACATCGCGCTGCCACCTTACGGCGAACCGGATCGCCACGCACCAGCGACGGCACGGATGCTCCCGTCGACACCCCGGTCCTTCCCGGCTTCCCGGCTCCGCCGGACCGGCGCTCAGTGCGCCTTCTTCTTGCTGACGATGTGCGTCGCGTGGCCGAAGAACGCTTCGGCGGCCTCCATGATCGTCTCGGAGAGCGTCGGGTGCGGATGCACGATGGCCGCGAGATCTTCCGCGGTCGCGCCCATCTCGATGGCGACCGCGCCCTCGCCGATCAGCTCGCCCGCGCCGTGGCCGACGAGGCCGACACCAAGGATGCGGTGCGTCTCCGGCTCGACGATGAGTTTCGTCAGGCCGTCGGTCCGGTCGTAGGTCAACGCGCGGCCGGAGGCGCCCCACGGGAACTTGGCCACCTCGATGGCGATGCCCTTGGCCTTGGCTTCGGCCTCGGTGAGCCCGACCCACGCGACCTCGGGATCCGTGAAGACGACCGCCGGGATGACGTAGTCCTTGTTCACCGCGCCGCCCTCGCCGGCAAGGTTCTCCACCGCGATGCGGGCCTCCTTGCTCGCCTTGTGGGCGAGCATGATGCCGCCGGCCACGTCGCCGATGGCGTAGATGGCCGGATCGGTGGTGGCCATGCGCTCGTCGACCTTGATGAAGCCCTTCTCGTCCTTCTGGACCTTGGTGTTCTCGAGCCCGAGCTCCTGGCCGTTCGGCGTGCGGCCGACGGAGACGAGCACGCGGTCGTAGTATTCTTCGAGCTTCTGGCCGTCGAACTCGCTGGTGACCTTGATCTGTTTCCCGGCGGTCTTCATCTCCAGGACCTTGGCCTTGAGACGCACCTCCTTGAACGCCTTCTTGGCGAACGCCGCGACGGGCCGGGCGAGGTCGGGATCCGCACCCGCGAGGATCGAATCCATCGCCTCGATCACGGTGACCTTGGAACCGAGCCCGGCGTAGACGGTGCCGAGCTCCATGCCGATGTAGCCGCCGCCGATGACGAGCAGGTTCTCCGGGATGTCGGGCACCTCGAGCGCCTCGGTCGAGGTCATCACCCGGGGATTGCCGAGGTCGAATGCACGCGGCAGAGCGGGACGGGAGCCGACGGCGATGATCGCCTTGTCGAATTTCACGAACTTCTGTCCCTCGCTGGTCTCGACGCGGAGCGTGGAGGAATCCTCGAAGTGGCCGCGTCCGTGGAGAACGGTGACGCCGCGCATCTTGGCCAAGCTGGCGATGCCGGTGCCGAGCTTCTCGATGATCCCGTCCTTCCAGGCCCGGAGCTTGTCGAGGTCGATGACCGGGGCGCCGAAGGTGATGCCGCGATGGGCGGATTCCTTGGCGACGGCGAGCGAGTGGCTGGCGTTGAGCAGGGCCTTGGACGGGATGCAGCCCCGGTTCATGCACACGCCGCCGAGACGCGGGTCGCGCTCGACGAGCAGCACCTTCTTGCCGAGGTCCGCGGCGTAGAACGCGGCGGCGTAGCCCCCGGGGCCGGC
The DNA here is from genome assembly GCA_947454005.1 of Verrucomicrobiota bacterium. Taxonomy (GTDB): domain Bacteria; phylum Verrucomicrobiota; class Verrucomicrobiia; order Limisphaerales; family UBA9464; genus CAIVQB01. Next base: position 413 of record CANGMH010000015.1, on the reverse strand, counting down.
GCCGATGACGACGATGTCGGTTTGGATCGGTTCCATGGTTCGTCGTTCAGAGCTTCACTTCGGATTCCGGGAATTCCTGCAGCGCCTGCACGAGGTCCACCGTGAACCGCGCCGCGCCGCCGCCGTCGATGACCCGGTGGTCGTAGCTGACCGTGAGCGGCATGAGCGGACGCGCCTCGATCTTTCCGTCGGCGGTGACGACCGGCTTCTGCGACGTCTTGCCGATGCCGATGATGGCGACCTCGGGTTTGTTGACGATCGGTGTGAAATGCCCGCCGCCGATCGCGCCTTGGTTCGAGATCGTGAACGTGCCGCCTTTCATGTCGTCAGCGCCGAGCTTCCGGTCGCGGGCCTTCTCGGCGATCACCGAGAGCTCCTTGGCGATCTCCAGCAGCGACTTCTTGTCGGCGTCC
>CANGMH010000014.1 GCA_947454005.1 Verrucomicrobiota bacterium | reverse complement strand
TGCGGCCTTCGAGCAGCTCCTCGGTGAGGAAGCGGCCCCCCTGCGGTTGCATCGAGGTGCCGCCGCAGAACACGCAGCGGATGCCGGCATCCCAGAGGTTCACCTTCTCGGCGAGCGCCTCCAGCAGCTTGGGCGTGGTGAAGAGCCCGCTGACCTTGCGGTGCTTCATGATCGTCTCCGCCTGGGCGACGACATGGGCCATGTATTGCTTGGCCACGTCGAACTGCTTGTTCGTGATGAGCTTCTTCACGAAACGCGGATCGAGGTCGATGAAGTAGCAGGAGCTGCCGCGCACGTTGGCGAGATGCTCGATGGCCAAGCGGAGCCGGCGCGGGCCGGTCGGTCCCATCATCAGCCATGCGCCACCGCGCGGGAAATGCGCATCGGAGATCTTGTCGCTGAACTCGGAGTAATCGACCTTGTAGTCGTCCCAGCCGATGCGCTGCTTGGGCATGCCGGTGGTGCCGCCGGTCTCGAAGATGTTGAACGGTCTGCCCTTGAACGCCGCGGGTACCCAGACCTCGGGCTGGAGGTCGCGCAGGAACTCGTCCTGGAAGTGCGGGAACTTCAGCATGTCCGCGAAGGACTTGATCTCCTGGCGGGGATCCCAGTTCTTAGCGGCCCAATCGAGCCAGAACGGGCTACCCGTCTCGGGGCTGAAGTGCCAGCGGATGATCTCGAGGAGGTGGGAGTCGAGGCGCGCTTGGGCGGCTGCGACGGCTTCAGGGGCGACGGTGGGGATGGGCATGGTCGAAATCGGTTGTCAGGGCAGTCTCAGAGGTTGCGGAATTCTTGTTCGGTCATGCGGGCTTGTCGGAGGATGCTGCGGAACGTGCCGCTCGGCACGTCTCCAGGGTGCATCGAGACATAGGTCTGCCGGCCGTCGGGATGCCGCAAGACGACGTGGCTTCCCGACTGGCGCCGTGCGACGAACCCGGCGCGCTGGAGGCGGGCCATAGTTCACGCGCATTGTAGGGCATCTTCGGGGACTTAGAGCGTCGAGAAGAGGGTCTCCCCGGTAGGAGCCACCCGTTCTCCGTTGGCGTGCTTCTCGCCGATCCACAGCGATGCCAGATCGAGCGCCGCCATCCTGGCGCCGTCCAGACCGAATCCATGGGTGGTCAGGCCCAAGGACGGCATATGAGCATAGAAGTGCCCGGCCGGCAGAGAGCCGTCGGTGATCTGTTCGAAAAGCACGGGCACGTTCATAGGAGGTGTCAGTTCTTGATCTGCACGGCGTCCTTCTTCGGGGCGTCGTTGGTCACCGGCTTGGCGTCGGCGCCGACGGCGAAGAGGTGGGTCTGGCTGGCGACGTACATGATGCCGTTGGCGATGACCGGCGTGCTGTACACCGGCGCGCCCAGGTTGGTCTCACTGAGGACCTGCGCCTTGCTGCCGCCCTTGGCCGCGAGCACGACAAAGTCGCCGTCCTCGTCGCCGACATAGACCTTGCCGTCCGCGACCATGGTCGAGCCCCACATGTGGGCCTTCATGTCGTAGACCCAATGGAGCTTGCCGGTCTCGGCATCGAGGCAATGCACGAAGCCGGAGAAATCGCCGATAAAGAGCAGCCCGGTCGTCGGGTCGATGCTAACGCTGGAGATGGAGCGGTGGATGCCCTTGTAGTCCCAGATGACGCCGGTCTTGGTGATGTCACCGGTCTTGGTCGCGTCGAGGCAGACCAGGCGGCCGACGCCTTCGCCATGCTCAGGGTCCTGGCCGGTCGGGACATACACGCGGTTCTTGTAGAAGACCGGCGTGGAGTTGATCTCGCTGGGACCTTCTGCCGCGGGATATTTGAAGGGCTTGCCGGACTTGTCCGCCTTGTACTCGGGCGGGTTCAGGTCGGCCCAGAACACCTTCTTCATGTAGGCGTTCTCCTTGTCCTCCTCGCGGTCGAGCGGGGCGCCGGGCAGGACGGGGACGATCTTCGATCCGTCGCCCTTCTGGGGCTTGGTGTCGAAGGCGTAGAGCACGCCGTCACCGCCGCCGAAGAAGACGAGCTGCTTGCCGCCGGCCTTGCCGGTCGAGGGCGAGGTCCATTGGCCGTGGAAGATGCGCGGCCCGATGCCGGCGTTGTCCTCGGCGACGAGCTTGCCGGTCTTGGGGTCGAGCGCGATGAAGCTGGGCGAGGTGGGCGAGGGGATGTTGACGTGGGTCCAGTCCTGCCCGTTGGAGGTGCAGACGTAGAGGATGCCGTCGACCATGATCACCGAGCAGTTCGAGGCGTTGTGCGGGAACACGCCCAGCTCATCCATCATGTCGTAGCGCCAGATGATGTCGGCATCGGTCTTGGCCGGCTCGCCGGGTGCGGCTTCTTTCGGCGTGTCCTTCACCGCGTACTTGGCGTCGTCGAGGTACGGGCCGTCGTTGCCGTTGGCCATGCCCTCAGTGTCGAGGCAGAGGACCTCGCAACGGCTGGTGACGATCCAGAGGCGGTTGCCGACGACCAGCGGCGAGGCGAGCAGGCCGAGGTTCTCCCAGTCGTTGACCTTGCCGGATTTCAGCTTGGGCACGACCAGCTGCCACTGGAAGGCGCCCGTCTTCTCGTCGAAGCAGTAGAGCACGCTGCGGTCGCCCACGTGGCGTTTGTCGCGGGGCGATTCGTTGTTGGTGCCGACGTAGACCTTGCCGCCGGCGACCACCGGGTTGCCGTAGCTCTGCGAGCCGAGCTTGACGGCCCACTTCACGTTCTTGGTGGTGGCGAGGTCGATCTCCTCGGTGCCGGACTTCACCTTGCCCGGCTCGAAGCGCTCCGGGAGCCCCTTTGCGGTCGAGTAGAAGTTGCGTCCGGGGTCGTTGCCGCCCCATTGGGGCCAGTCTTCGGCGCGGGAGACCGCCATGGCCATGGTGCAGGCTGCGACCCAGGTCAGAGCCGCCGTCGGTCCGTACTTAATCTTCTTCATGATCTTCATCTTCCTCTCGTCAGGCGTTTCTAAAAATTCAAGCGGCGTCGACCCGGTAAGAGATCACATCCTCGTGCAAGCGCGACTCCGAGTTGCTGCGGATCAAACCTACCAACATCGAGACGATCTCCGCCGACACCGTCTTGCCGGGCTCCGCCTCGGATTCCCCGAGAACCCGCTTCGCCACCAGAACATCCAACGCCGCCGCGCATTCCAACGCGGAGCCGCGGGCGATGTCGAAGAATCGGCAACGGTCCGCCGAGGTGTGACGACCGTTGCCTTCGGCGATGTCCAACGGAATCGAGGTCGCGGCCCGGTCGAGCTGACCGTGCGCGGAGAGCTTGGCGGGGATCTTCTCGGAAATCCCGGCGGACCAAGCGACGAACCCAAGCGAACGTCGATAGACGTTCAGTTTTTCGCGGTCGAAGCGGGCGGGCATGGCGGGATCAGGATCAAGAAGAAGATCAAGACCAAGGGTGCCGGCTCAGTTCGCCTTCACCGTGATGTTGTCGATGGCCACCCGCATCTCCTGCGGTGAGAAGCCGTACAATCCGGGCGATCCGTGGGTGTGCGCCCGCTTGTGCGGGACCTCGATGGTCCACGCCTCGGGCTCGGGATCGCCCTTCTTCCAGGCCTTGCCGCGGACCACGCCGGAGCCGTCCGCCGCGACATCCACGCGGGTCTTCAGATGGTACCAGGTCTCGGGCGCCCATTTGAACGGCACGGCCACCTTCACGCGCTCTTGGTTGGAGTTCACCTCGAGCTGCTGCGAGTTGCCCTTGAGCACGAAGGCGTAGCGTTGGTTGATCAGCCCGACCTCGGACATCTTGCGCTTGTTGCCTTCGCTCAGCACGTCGGCCTCCACGGTGTAGTCCTTCATGTCGGGGAAACCGAAGAAGACCTGCCCGCGCTGGAACAGTTTGTTGTCGATCGTCTTCACCAACGCCTGGTTGGTGCCGCCCTCGGTGTCCTTGGCGCGGACCTCGAAGCGGAAACGCGCCGAGTTCCACGGCAACGGCGGATAGGCGAAGGCCGTCGGCGTCTCGACGGTGTTCGTCGTCATGTTGGTCAACGCGAACGTCTGGAAGTTCTGGCTCAGCGGGATGCCCGGCAGCACGCGGCCCTTGATGTAGCCCGAGACCTCCGTGCCGTCCGCCAGCTTGAGCGTCGCCTTGAACTGACCGGCGCTCCCGACCGGCGCCTTGTCGGCGACCAGCTTGCCCGAAGTGTCGAACGCGCCCTTCATCGTCGCCTTCACCAAGGCGGTCGGCGGGATGAACGGCTCCCACTTCACCGACGCCGGATCGACGGTCTCCTCGACGGTGAAGCCGTTCGCATCGAGCACGCGCAGGCGGAAGGACTGCGTCTGGCCCGGGCGGAGCAGGACCTCGTAGGGGATCGCTTGGAGCTGGCGGCCGGGGCCCGGCTTCGGCCATTGAAGCTGCGTCACGATGTTCTTGTTGCGATACGTGCGGGTCTCGGTCTCCACATTCGCCTCTTGGGCATTGTTTCCTGCCTTTCCGAAGGCGTAGAGCTTCTTGTCGGTCTGGACGTAGATCTTGCCGTTGTAGCCGATGGGAGATCCGAACACGCGGCCGGTGACCTGGGTGCGGCTGATCTCCTCCGCGCCGTCGGCACCGGGCTTCAGCACGATCAGGTCGCCGTTGGCCACGCTGTCGGCATCGGCGCTGGCGGCGTTGGCGGCATCCTTCATCGTCACGTACATGCCCAGATAGAGCAGGCCTTCGGCGTAGAACGGCGTGCTTTGGCGCTGCTCGATGCCGACCTTCTTTTTCCAGAGGACCTTGCCCGTGCCCGCTTCGACGGCGGCGAGATCGCCAGTACCGGTCACCTCATAGACGGTGTCGCCGAGGATCACCGGCGAGCTCGCGAGCGAGCCGATACCGTTGCGCCAGTTCTCGAAGGTGGTCGGCGGGAAGACGTGCGGCGTGACCGAGTTGGTCGGATGCACCTCGTCCGGCTTGGGGATGCGGAAGGACGCCATCCGGCCGATCTCCGACGAATCGAGGTTCTCGGATTCGTGCAGCGCGATGAGGTTGTCCTTCCAGCGGACCAGCGCGGCGTTGATGCCGCCCTTGGCACCGGCCTTGGCGAAGGCGAAGCGCCATAGCGGCTCGCCGGTCCGGGCGTTGATGGCCAGCACCGAGCTGTCGCCGCCGGCGCTGTAGAGCACGCGCTTGCCGCCCCAGATATCGAGCCACGGCTGGGAGAAGGTGTTGTCCTGCGGACGGTCGCCCGGCGCGCTGGACCAGACGAGCTGACCGGTCTTCTTGTCGAAGGCGTAGAAGCGGTCACCGGCCGCGCCGTGCGCTCCCCAGGCGCTGGTCACGCCGCGGGTGATGACCAGGTCCTTGTCCACCACCGGCGACGCGGTGCGCGAGTTCGGGAAGGTCAACCGGCCGAACTCCTCCATCATCGAGTGCTGCCAGAGCAGCTTGCCGTCCGCGCTGAAGGCCATCAGCAGACCCTGCGTGTGCAGCGCGTACACGTTGCCCGTCTCCGCGTCGACGGTCGGGGACGACGTGGCATAGCGCAGGTAGATGGTGTCGGAGAGGAAGTCGTTCTCGCCGTGCCGCCAGAGCTCCTTGCCGGTCTCCGCGTCGAAGCAGGCGGTGAACTCTTGAAGTTCCGGCCCGTCGCCGAGGTAGCCGTTGATGTACAACTTGCCGTCGGCGATCACCGGCGTGCTCTGCCCGGGGAAATCCACGCTCCATAGCGGCGCCTTGGCGTCGACCTTCGACGGCAGGCCCTTCTCCAAGGAGACGGAGGTCCCGAGCGGACCGCGCCACGTCAGCCAGCCGTCGGCGGCGAAGACGGGAGAAGACACGAGGAACGAAGCGACAGCAGCCGAGACAAGGAGACGTTTCATGCGGCGAAAAGAGATCCGGCAGACGCCGCCGAACATGGCGGAGGCGGATCGCACTGGCAAACGATTTGATACGGGTGCGTATCAATGCGGCGCCGACACCGCTTTCGGATCGGCGTGACGGACGGGAGAAACGGACGCGTGTCCGGCGAGGGCCCCCACGGCGTCGCAACCGATACGCTCGCGGCCATGCGGCCTCGTGGGCGGCGGACTGGCAATCCGTGGAATCCCGGGAGGGCCGCGGTTCCACCCGCGCCCTGATCAATCCGCGAGGGACGCGCCCGGGCTGACCCCTTGGCGCGCATCCCGTCTCGGAACCACCAATCCGATCGGCGGAGACGAGTATGGGGCGCGGGTGGAACCGCGGCCCTCCCGGCTCACCGGCGTGGCGCGGCGATGAGCACCGCTCTCTCCTCGAAGTTCAGACCGCTTTCCGGTTCCAGTTTGCGGAGGTCCGGCGTTTACTCGGTCCGTGCTCCTCACTTCCGCGGAACTGAACTCGCTCACCAGCCTGGTCCATCGTTCGCCGCACACCTTGCTGGGGATGCATCCGCTCGGGGACGGCTCGGGCATCGTCGCGCGCGCGCATCTGCCCGGCGCGGCCCAGGTCGAGCTGGTGCCCGTCCACGACAAGACGCAGCCGAAGCTGATGCTCAAGCGGCTCGGCGACACCGCGGTGTTCGAGGGTTCGACCAAGAAGGTCGCGACCGTCTACGCCTACGACCTCGTGGTCACCTGGGCCGACGGCTCGACCACGCAAGGCCGCGATCCGTATTCCTTCTGGCCGACGGTCGGCGACACCGACCTGCATCTCTTCGGCGAGGGCAACCATCTGCGTCTCGGCGACGTCCTGGGCGCGCAGTTGCTCACGCTCGACGGCGTGGCCGGCACCGCGTTCGCCGTCTGGGCGCCGAACGCCCGCCGCGTCTCGGTTATCGGCACTTTCAACGATTGGGACGGCCGTCGTCATGCGATGCGGGTGCTCGGATCTTCCGGCGTCTGGGAGATCTTCGTGCCCGGCGTGGGCGAAGGCGCGCTGTACAAGTTCGAGATGCTCGACGCGCACGGGAACCTGAAGGTGAACACCGATCCCTTCGGTGCCTTCTTCGAGCTGCCGCCCAAGCAATCCGCCATCGTGTGGGACACGCGGAAGTTCGCTTGGAACGACGCGGCATGGCTGGAGAAGCGCAAGGCGGCCGACCCGCTCCGTTCGCCGATCAGCATCTACGAGGTCCATCTCGGGTCGTGGCGCAAGAAATCGGCGACCGAATCGCCCGGCTACCGCGAGATCGCCGGACCGCTGGTGGAGTACGTGCGGAAGATGGGCTTCACGCACGTCGAGTTCCTGCCGTTGGCCGAGCACGCCTACTATCCGAGCTGGGGCTACCAGGTCACCGGCTTCTACGCGCCGACGAGCCGTTACGGCACGCCCGACGAGTTCCAGTTCTTGGTGGACGCGCTGCACCAGGCGGGCATCGGCGTGATCGTGGACTGGGTGCCGGCGCATTTCCCGCGCGATGAATGGGCGCTGGCGAAGTTCGACGGCACGGCGCTCTTCGAGCACGCCGATCCGCGGCAGGGCGCGCACCAGGACTGGGGCACGTTGATCTTCAATTTCGGCCGTCACGAGGTGAGCAACTTCCTCATCGCGAACGCGCTCCACTGGTGCGAGCGCTTCCACATCGACGGCCTGCGCGTGGACGCGGTGGCGTCGATGCTCTACCTCGACTATTCGCGCAAAGAGGGCGAATGGATCCCCAACCAGTTCGGCGGCCGCGAGAACCTGGAGGCCATCGAGTTCCTCAAGCACTTCAACCACGCCGTCCACACCGCGCATCCGGGCGTGGTGACCATCGCCGAGGAGAGCACCGCGTTCCCCATGGTGTCGCGTCCGCCGTGGCTCGGCGGCCTCGGCTTCAGCCTCAAGTGGAACATGGGCTGGATGCACGACACGCTCGGATATTTCGGGCGCGATCCGATCCACCGGCGCTTCCACCAGAACGACTTGACCTTCGCGATGCTCTACCAGGGGCACGAGAACTTCGTGCTGCCGCTGTCCCACGACGAGGTGGTCCATGGCAAAGGTTCGTTGCGCCGGCGCATGCCCGGCGACGATTGGCAGGCATTCGCCAATCTCCGCGCGCTGCTCGGCTACCAGTGGCTTTTCCCCGGCAAGAAGCTGCTCTTCATGGGCGGCGAGATCGGGCAGCCCCAGGAATGGAACGCGAACTCCGAGGTCGGATGGCACCTGCTCGATGCGGGCCCGTTCCACGCCGGCTGCCAGAAGTGGCTCGCCGACCTCAACGCGGTCTACCAAGCGACGCCCGCGCTCTGGCGCGGCGACTACGACAGCGACGGCTTCTGGTGGGTGGATTGCGGCGACCACGCCAACAGCGTGCTCAGCTTCATCCGCCACGACCGCCAGTCCGGCGGCCATGTGCTGGTCGTGCTCAACCTCACGCCCAACCCGCTGCACGGCTACCGGGTCGGCCTGCCGTTGCCCGGCGTTTGGCGCGAAGTCCTGAACAGCGACGCCGCGGCGTACGGGGGCAGCAATCTCGGCAACGCCGGCGGTGTCACGTCCGAGGACTACGCGGTGCACAACCAGCGTCATTCGGCGTTGTTCACGCTGCCGCCGCTGAGCGTCATCGTGTTCCGGGCGGAGCGCTGACCGCGGTCCGGTGCGGTCCGCGGTTCCCCGGACCGGTGCCGCGGCGAAATCCCGCTTGCCGCGCCGGGGGCGCATCCCTTGACTCCGCGCGCCCGCTTCCGGGTGTCGACCCGTTCTCGCCGTCCCATCCACTGCATTCCCACTGGTGCGCCCATCCCCGTCCAAGACCGGTTACTACGTCCTCGAAGGTCTGAACTCCTTCGCGACCGCCTACTATTTCAACTACCTGATGTTCCTGCTGCGGGACGCGCACGGGTTCGGGAACCTGCAGAACCTCACGGTCAGCGCCGTGCACGGGTTCATCTACATCGGCGGTTCGTGGTACGGCGGCCGTTTCGGGCAGCGGCACGGCTACTTCACCTCGTTGCGCATCGGGTTCGGAGGGATGGCCGCCGCCGTGGTCGTCGGATGGATGGTCCCGGCGCTCTCGGGCCAGTTCGTGGCGCTGGGGATCTGGACGATCACCATGTGCTTCACGTGGCCGATCCTCGAGGCCTTGGTGAGCGAGCACGAGGACGCGGGACGTCTTCCCGATCGCATCGGGTTGTACAACGTGGTGTGGGCGGGGACCGCGGCGCTGGGCTTCTCGTGCGGCGGATGGCTCTTCGAGCATCTCGGGCATCCGAGCCTCTACTGGCTTCCAGCGGTGATCCACATCGGTCAGTTCGCGGCGACCTGGGCGCTCCAGGCGGATCACGACCGTTGGGCCGCCTCGGCGACGCCAAGGCCGGTCGGCGCGGAGACCCGTGCGGCATCGGACCGGCCGCGCTATTTCCAGCGTTTGGCCTGGGCGGCGAACCCGTTCAACTACATGGCGGCGAACACGGTCCTCGCGGTGGTGCCCGGCATCGCCACCCACGTCGGGCTCGGCATCGCTGAAGCCGGGCTGGTCATGTCGGTCTGGTACCACGTCCGCGCGCTGGCGTTCTTGAAGCTATGGCTCTGGGGCGGTTGGCACTACCACTTCGGCTGGTTCATCACGGCCTTCGCCTTGCTTACGGGCAGCTTCGTGACCGTGATGCTGGCGCCTTCGGTCTGGCTCCTGGTGGTCGCGCAGGTGGCCTTCGGCTGGGCCTTCGCGTTGCTCTACTGTTCGTCGCTCTACTACGCGATGGACGGCAGCGATACCCATGGCGAGCACGGCGGGATCCACGAGGCGCTGATCGGGCTCGGCATCTGCGGCGGTCCGGCGGTGAGCGCGGCCGCGCAGGCACTCACCGGCAACGTCACCGCGCCGGCGTGGGCGGTGACGGCGTTCCTTGCGGCAGGGATGGCGGTCGTCCTGCGGATCCGGGCGAAATCCCGGTGAGCGGTGTCCGCGGTGATCACCATGCTTCGGGTGAAACATCGGATCAGCGACAGGTGTCAACCATCGGTATGTCGACGCCTCCATCTGCCCGCCCCTCGTCCAAAGCACGTCTCCGGGCCATCGCTTTGGGCCTGGCCTTGGCCGTGTCGGCAGCGGACCAAGCCGCCGCCTGCACCGTCTTCGTGCTCACGGATGCGAGCCGCACGCTCTTCTTCAACAACGAGGATTGGTCGGATCCGGAGAGCCGGATCTGGTTCGTGCCCGCAGGCGAAGGCCACATGGGTTGTGCCTATGTCGGCTTCGCCAACGGTTGGGCCCAGGGCGGTGTGAATTTGGAAGGCGTGGCCTTCGATTGGGTCGCCGGTTCCGAAGCCCGATGGACGCCGGCCTCGACCCTGATTCCGGTCCGGGGTAACCCCAGCGAACGGATGTTGGAGAGTTGCCGGAGCGTGGACGACGCCATCCTGTTCTACCAGACCCACAGAGAACCTGATTTCGCGCGCGCCAAGATCCTCGTCGCCGACCGGACCGGTGCGTCGGCGATCATCGGAGCCAAAGATGGCGCGTTGACCGTCGAGCGCTCCACCCGCAGCCGCGGTTTCGGTTTCGGGGAAAAGGCGCTCGGAAAGGCGCTCGCGAAGGCGCCCGCGGCGACGGTCGCCGACGGTTCCTCCATCCTCCGGGCATGTCGGCAAGACGGTGCGTTCGCGACCAAGTACTCCAACGCCTACGACCTCAGGTGCGGCGAGATCCATCTGTTTCCGGACACTGGATCGACGGGCCAAGTCCGGTTGGACTTGGAGGAAGAACTCAGAAAAGGGCCGCATCAGTACTCTCTGCCCCGGATCCGGGAGCAGATGGGCGGGACTCTGCTCCCGCTGCCGCCCAACATGCAGCGGTTCTTCTTGGACGGGTTCAAACCGCTGACGGACCAAGAACCTGAGGTGGCCCTCCAGGTCAAAAAGATCATCGGCGACGCCGCGAGATGTGCGATGGACATCGTCGATTATGAGCCGGTCTTTTGGAAGGGGGTCGCTTCCGAGCAGAAGAGCATCCAAAGCGATCTGAAGAAGCTAGGCGACTTGGTCTCGTTGACCTTGGTGGGTCGCGTGGATGGTGAAAACTCAAAAGGTTATCGATATCTGATCGATTTCTCCGCGGCGTGCGTTCTCCAACGGTACGATTTCGACCGACAAGGCAAAGTGGTGTCGATCGGGTCGGAAGCGGTCGAACTTAAGACCCGAGGAGATTGATCCCTCGGAAAATGGGCGTCAGGACACGCCGTTTTGCGCCCCGACAGCAGGGTGTTCCTGCGGCTCGTGCCACCGGTTGCTGCGAAAGTAGGGTGGGCAGCACCAGCGATAGCGGGGTAGGGGACGTCTTCTCCGACTTCATCCGATACTTCGCGCTTCGCGGGCGGCGGTGGATCCGGCACGCTGACGGCCATGAAATCCTCCCCCATGCGCCGCGTCGTGGCGGTCCTCTGTCCGTGGCTCGCGGCATATTGTCTGGTCGCCGAGCCGTTGAAGCCCATCGCGCTCTGGCCGGCGACCGCGCCCGGCGACAAGGGCGGCTTGCCGGAGGAGAAGGACACGAGCGAACCGGGAAAAGGTCTCGTCGCGGGACGTCCTCTGATCCGGCTCGGCAACGTCTCCACGCCCACGCTCCAGGTCTTCCGTCCTCCGGCGGACAAGGACACGGGGGCGTCCGTCTTGGTGTGTCCCGGCGGCGGCTATCACATCCTCGCGCTCGATCTCGAGGGCACGGAGGTCTGCGAGTGGCTGAATTCCATCGGCGTGACCGGAGTGTTGGTCAAGTACCGCGTGCCGAAGCGGGAAGGTCAGACGGCCCACGCGGCACCATTGCAGGATGCCCAGCGGGCTCTGGGCCTGACGCGGTTCCACGCGAAGGAATGGGGCCTGGATCCGGCGCGCATAGGCATCTTTGGGTTCTCTGCCGGCGGACATTTGGCCGCGGTCGCCAGCAACAACCACCGCGAGCGGTCCTATCCGGTCGTCGACGACGCCGACAAGGTCAGCTGCCGTCCGGATTTCACGGTGCTGATCTATCCGGCCTACCTGACCGACAAGGACAACAACGACCAATTGCGACCGGAACTTCCGGTGGCTTCCGACACGCCGCAGACCTTCATCGCGATCTCCCAGGACGATCCGGTCCGCGTGGAGAACGCGTTGGGCTACGCGACGGCCCTGCAAAAGGCCAAGGTCCCGATGGAACTGCACATCTACCCGACCGGCGGCCACGGGTACGGCCTCCGCCGGACCGCCGAGGACGTGACGACTTGGCCGGCGCGCCTCGGAGATTGGATGAAGAGCCGCAAGCTGTTGGAACGGAAGTGACGGCGGATCACCCCGGTTTCCGCCCGTCTAGAGCTTCGTCGCCCGCCCGTTCCGGCCTGAATTTTCGCCGCGGCGGACCGTCTCATCACCGCCTTGTGAAAAATTTCACGAACACGCTTGATTCAGTCGGGTCGGCTGGTAGCGTCCTTCTGGTTTTCGCAGGCAACACACACGTCACGTTTATGAACACCACGCTTAAGTTCGCCGCCGCCATCGTCGCGACGGCCACGTTCGCCAATGCCGCCGAACTCACCGGCAAAGTCACGCTCAAGGGCACCCCGCCGCCGGCCAAGCCCATCCCCCAGGTCAAGGCCGACGCCAACTGCGGCAAGACCCATCCGACGGACGTGATGACCCGCACCTACGTGGTGTCTGCGGACGGGGGCCTCGCCAACACGGTCGTCTACATCAAGGGCGGCCTCGAAGGTAAGACCTTCCCGGTGCCGGCGGAGAAGCCGCTCATCGACCAGGTCGGCTGCATGTACGAGCCGTACGTCTCCGCGGTGATGGCCGGCCAGACCTTCCAGGTGCGCAACTCGGACGCGTTCATGCACAACGTCAACGCGACCCCGAAGGTCAACAAGGGCTTCAATTTCGCCCAGGCGACCGCCGGTCAGGTGAACGACAAGATGTTCGACAAGCCGGAGCTCGGCGCGAAGTTCGCCTGCAACGTCCATCCGTGGATGATCGCCTACGTGAGCGTGTTGGAGAACCCGTTCTTCGCCGTCACCGACAAGGACGGCAAGTTCGCCATCAAGGGCGACCTTCCGGACGGCAAGTACACCGTCGAGGCCTTCCACCAGAAGGCCGGCACGGTGACCGGCGAGGTGCAGGTGAAGGGCGGCAAGGCCACGCTCGACCTGAGCCTCGAGGTCAAACAGTGATCTAGACCCGAGAAGCCGGGGAGGCGCGAAGGCGCCACCCCGGCTTTTTTCTTATCGTAGCCTGTGCCCGCTCCTGACCGATCCGACCGATGGCTCCAGCGCTTCGCCGCGCTGACGGCCCTCTGCACGTTGGGCTTGGTCTGCATGGGCGGCTTGGTGACCAGCAAGGGTGTCGGCATGGCCGTGCCCGATTGGCCGACCAGCTATGGCTACAACATGTTCGCGCTGCCGGTGTCCACGTGGTTCACCGGCGGCGTCTTCCACGAGCACACGCACCGCCTTTGGGCCTCGACGGTCGGCGTGTTGGTCGTGGTGCTGACCCGTTGGCTCGGCGGATCCGCCTCGCGTCGTCCGTTGGCCCTCATCGGTGCCGGAGAGATCGTCGCCGGGTGGGTGTTGCTGAAGCTGGGCGCGGATTGGAAGGGCGCCGGCTATTTCCTTTCCGGCATCGGCGGGGTTGTCCTGCTGGGGGGGGTGGTCTGGGTGAAGAACGGTTCTGCGGTCCGTCCGCTCCCTTTGCTGGGTTGGCTCGCCTTCGCCGCGGTCCAGTTCCAAGGCCTGCTCGGAGGCCTCCGCGTGGTGTTGGACAAACAGATGGTCGCCGACCTTCCGCTCGGTACCGTGTTCGGATTGGTCCATGCCTGCTTGGGACAGATGTTCTTGGCGTTGCTCTGTGTCATCGCGCTTTCCTTGACGGTATCCTGGCGTCGGCTCGCACCGACCCTCGACAAGGCCCGGGTCGGTGCGCTCCGCTGGATGCTCCCGACCGCCACGGCCTTGGTCTTCCTGCAGCTCGTGCTGGGCGCATCGATGCGGCATCAGCATGCCGGCTTGGCCATCCATGATTTCCCGCTCGCCTACGGCCAGGTCTGGCCCGGCACTGATCCGGCGTCGGTCGAGCGCTACAACAACCGCCGTGTCGAGGAGGTCCCGGTGACCGCGGCGCAGATCCGCCTGCAGATGTTCCATCGTCTCGGCGCGGTCGCCGCGGTCGCGATGGTCTTCGCGTCTTGGGTCGTGGCCAAGAACCGGTTGGGCTGGGGCTCGCCGGTGACCCGGTGGGCGTCGGTGTGGACCGCTCTGCTCGGCGTCCAAGCTGCCCTGGGCGCGTTCACGATCTGGAGCGACAAGGCGGCGGACATCGCCACCGCGCATGTGGCGGTGGGCGCGATCTCTTTGGTGACCGGGGTCTGCTCGACCTTGGTCGCGCGCCGGGTCTCCGTTTTCCCCGTGGTTTCGTCCGCGAAGCCTCGTGACCCTTCGGCCGCCTTCGCGTTCGCCGATCCATCCGCCCGCTGAACCAGGACCGATTTGAAAGCGACCGCCCCAGCCTTGACCACCGGAGTCGTCCCAGCGGACAAAAGCCGCGTGGCCATCTTCACCGAGCTCATCAAGGCGCGCCTGACCCTGTTGGTCGTGCTAACGACGCTGGTGGGGTTCTACCTCGGATCCGGTTCCCCGGTTGACTATCTGTTGATGCTGCACACGGTGTTCGGCACGGCTTTGGTCGCGTCCGGCGCCGCCGCGCTGAACCAGCTGGTCGAACGCGAGCACGATGCCCGCATGCGCCGCACCGAGAGCCGGCCGCTCCCTTCCGGGCGCATCACGCCGAACGCGGTGCTCCTGCTCGGCGTGCTGCTGAGCGTCATCGGGCTGGCGTGGCTGCTCTTCGCGGTCAACGCGCTGACGGCGATGCTCGGCGCGTTGACCCTCGCCAGCTACTTGTTCGTGTACACGCCGCTCAAGCGGGTCACCGTGCTGAACACCGCGGTCGGCGCGGTGCCGGGCGCGCTCCCGCCGTTGATGGGCTGGGCGGCGGCGACCGGCACGGTGTCGGCCCACGGATGGGCGCTCTTCGCGGTGCTCTTCTTCTGGCAGATGCCCCATTTCATGGCCATCGCGTGGTTGTACCGCGACGATTATTCGAAGGCCGGCTACCGGATGCTCTCGGGCATCGACCCCGATGGACGTCGGACCGCGGCGTCGGCCATCCGCAACACCATCGCGTTGCTGGTGATCAGCCTGTACCCGTACCTGCTGGACTTGGCGGGACGGGCGTATCTGGCCGGGGCGGTGGTCTTCGGTCTGGCGTTCTTGGGCTGTGCCATCGTGTTCGCCCGGGAGCCTTCGCCGAAGACCGCGAAGCGCCTCTTTTTCGCCAGCATCCTTTATCTTCCGCTTTTGCTCGGCTTATTGGTCGCCGATAAGGAAACCAAAAAATTGACAGCACCGCGTCCGGTTTCCCAACAATCGGAGCTGCCGGCCTTCCGAGGCTAGGCGGAGACGATCGGCGCGCCCGGAATCTCAATCGACCGCACAGAACACTATGCACACCGCCACGACACACGCGCAGGCCCATGGCCACGGCCACGAGCACGCGCATGAGCACCACGAGCCGGGCTTCTGGGCCAAGTACATCTTCTCCACCGACCACAAGATGATCGGTATCCAGTACGGTATCACCTCGCTGGCGTTCTTGTTCTTCGGGTTCCTGCTGATGCTGGCGATGCGCCAGCAGTTGGCCAACCCCGGCCAACCGGTCCCGTTCGTCGGCAAGCTGCTCGAGAAGACGTTGGGCGCGGACGCGGCGTCGGGCGGAGTGATGCAGGGCGATCTGTACAACGCGTTCGGCGCGATGCACGGCACGATCATGGTGTTCTTGGCCATCGTCCCGCTCGCGTTCGGCGCGTTCGGCAACTACGTGACGCCCCTGCAGATCGGCGCGCCGGACATGGCCTTCCCGCGGCTGAACATGGCCAGCTACCATCTCTATTTCTGGGGCGGCGTGGTCATGCTGGTGAGTTTCTTCATCCCGGGCGGCGCGGCTAAGTCCGGTTGGACCAGTTATTCCCCGCTGGCGACGCTGGCGGACATGGATCGGGCCATCAACGGACAGACGATGTGGCTCATCGGCATGGTGCTGCTCATCACCTCCTCGCTGCTCGGCGCGGTGAACTTCATCGCCACCATCATCCAGCTCCGGGCCAAGGGCATGACCTGGATGCGCCTGCCGTTCTTCGTGTGGGCCCAGTTCGTGACCGCGTTCCTGCTGTTGCTGGCGTTCCCGCCGCTCGAGGCCGCCGGCCTGATGCAGCTCGCGGACAACGTCCTCAAGACGTCCTTTTTCCTCCCGACCGGCCTCGTGACCTCGGGCGGACCGGTCCCGGTGAGCGGCGGCGGCAGCCCGCTCCTTTGGCAGCACTTGTTCTGGTTCCTCGCCCACCCCGAGGTCTACGTGCTGATCCTCCCGGCGATGGGCATCGTGTCGGAGGTCATCGCGAACAACACCCGCAAGCCGCTCTGGGGCTACAAGTCGATGGTGTACGCGGCGCTCGGCATCGGGTTCCTCGCGTTCATCGTCTGGGCGCACCACATGTACCTCACGGGCATGGGCACCAAGATCTCGACGTTCTTCCAGACGACCACGATGATGATCTCCATCCCGTCGGTCATCATCCTGACGGCGCTCTTCATCTCGCTCTGGGGCGGCTCGATCCGCTTCAACACGCCGATGCTCTTCGCGCTGGCGTTCCTCCCCATGTTCGGCATCGGCGGCCTCACCGGTCTTCCGCTCGGCTTCAACGCCTCGGACATCTACCTCCATGATTCGTACTACGTGATCGGCCACTTCCACTACGTCGTGGCGCCCGGGACGATCTTCGGGCTCTTCGCCGGTGTGTACTTCTGGTACCCGAAGGCGACCGGCCGTTTCATGAGCGAGTTCTGGGGCAAGGTCCACTTCTTCGGCTCGTTGGTCTGCATGAACCTCATCTTCGCACCGATGTTCGTCCAAGGTCTGCGCGGCATGAGCCGGCGCATGTACGACGGCGGGGCGACCTACTTCGGCAACGGTGTCGACCCCGGGGTCCTGTGGCTGAACAAGTTCATCACCCACGCGGCCTTGGGCCTGCTGATCTTCCAGTTGCCTTTCATCTGGAACTTCTTCTCCAGCCTCTTCGTCGGCAAGAAGGTCGAGTCCGACAACCCGTGGCAGGCCACCACGCTCGACTGGCAGACGCCGACGCCTCCTCCGCACGGCAACTTCGCGACCGAGCCGGTCGTGTATCGCGGACCCTACGAATACAGCGTCCCCGGCGCCGCGAAAGACTTCATCCCGCAGGGGCAGAAATCCTGAACGGTCCTTTGGCCTGAACCTCCCACTCTTCTCGTCCATGGAAATCCCCTACACGGTAAAACCCCGTCCTGACACGGGCCTCTACAACGCCAAGGTCGGCATCTGGCTGTTCCTCGCCTCCGAGGTGATGCTCTTCGGTGCGTTCTTCTCCTCGTACATCCTGCTCCGCGTCGGCGCGCCCGACGGCTTCTGGCCGGATGTCGCGACCGCGTGGCCCCATGGCTTGCTCAACATCCCCATCGGCACCTTCAACACGGCGGTGCTGATCATCTCGTCGGTGACGGTTCTGCTCGCCTGGGCGTCGCTCAAGGAGGGCAACTTGCCGAAGTTCAAGAAGTTCATGGCGGCGACCATCCTCTGCGCGCTCGGCTTCTTGGCCATCAAGAGCTACGAGTACAACGAGAAGTTCACCCACTATGTCATCCGGCTGAAGGACGGCACCGCGGTGACGGGCCATCTCGACATCGACGGCAAGAGCCCGCGCTTCTGGAGCCTGGCCACCGTCGAGGCGAAGAAGCTCGAGTCGATCAAGGTGCATGTCGACGTGCCGAACCAGTTCCGCTACCCGGTCGGCTTCAAGCATGAGACCCACGAGGAGGCCGAAGCGAAGACGGGCGGGCATGGCGGCGGACATGGCGAACGGGAGATCAAGACCGCCGACATCGCGTTGCTCCAGGCATTCATCCCGAAGACGGGGACCTTCTTCGCGATCTACTTCACGATGACGTTCCTGCACGGCTTGCACGTGCTCGGCGGCGCGATCGTGATGGCCTACATCGCCTTCGTGGGCGACGGCATGTGGAAGACCGATCCGGAGCGTTATACCAACCGCATCGAGGTCGCCGGCCTGTTCTGGCACTTCGTCGACCTCGTCTGGATCTTCTTGTTCCCCGTCGTGTACCTCCTCTGAAGCCCCGATCCCCCTTCTCCATGAGCGATCATACCCACTCCGGCGCCGCAGAGGCGCACGAACACGGCCACGACCACGCCGGGCACAACAAGATCTATTTCGTGATCGGCGCCGCGCTGCTGGTCGGCACCATCGTGACCGTCTTGGCCCGTTACTGGGAGTTCAACAGCGTCGCCCTGACCGTGGCGGTCGCGTTGTTCATCGCCAGCATCAAGGCGTTCTTGGTCGCCGGCTATTTCATGCATCTTCTGTCCGAGAAGAAGATGATCTACCTGGTCTTGGCCACGACGGCCGCCTTCCTCGTCGGCATGGTCGGGCTCATCCTTTGGAGCGATGCCGACCAGCCTCGCGGCTCCACCCAAAAGATCCATTATGTCCCTTAAGGCCTTCCATCTGGTCTTCGTCACCGCGTCGGTGCTGCTGATGCTAGGTCTCACCGCGTGGTGCTTCGGCAACTACCGCCGGAGCGATTCGTCGATGGACCTGGTGTGGGGAGCGGTCGCGCTCGCCTCGGCCGCCGCGCTGCTGGTCTACGGGCGCTACTTCCTGAGGAAGCTCAAAAACATCAGCTACCTGTGAAACCCCGGTCCGTCATCATCGCCTCGGGCCTCGCCGCGGTCGCGCCGCTGCAGGTCCTGGGCTGCGCCGCCTGCTTCGGCCGGTCCGACTCCGCGATGGCGGTCGGCATGAACTACGGGATCATGTCCTTGCTCGTCGTCATCGCGACGATGCTCGGGCTGATCGCCACGTTCTTCGTGTACATCGTCCGCCGGGCGGGCCAGATGCCCGACGCCCAGCTCCCAGAACCCACCGCCGTCCCCGAATCCTGACTTTTTCCCAGCCCGTCCTATGGAATTCTTCTCGAAGCTCCTTTTCCTCCACGAAGTCGCCTCCTCCCACGGCAAGGGGCTCGATGAACTGCTGATCTACGTCCATCTGTTGATGGCGTCGCTGTTCGTCGGGTGGTTGGCGTTCTTCGTCATCGCCGTCTTCAAGCATCGCCGTTCCGTCAACCCGAAGGCCGATTACGTCGGCGCCCGGTCCCACTTCTCGACCTATGCGGAGATCGGTGTCGCCGCGATCGAGGGCCTGCTGCTCCTCGGTTTCGCCGTGCCGCTCTGGGCCAAGTCCGTCGACAAGTTCCCGGAGGAGAAGGACGCGACCGTGATCCAGATCATGGGCCAGCAATTCGCGTGGAACGCCCACTACGCCGGCCCGGACGGCAAATGGGGCAAGCAGGACGTCAAGTTCGCCAGCTCGACCAATCCGTTCGGTCTCGATTCCGGCGATGCGGGCGCGAAGGACGACATCACCTGCCTCCGCGAGAAGTTCCTCATCCCGGTCGGCAAAGAGGTCATCTGCAAGATCTCCAGCATGGATGTGATCCATTGCTTCAAGTTGCCGAGGATGCGGGTGACCCAGGACGCCATCCCGGGAATGAGCATCCCGGTCCATTTCAAGCCGACCAAGGTCGGCGACTACACCATCACCTGCGCCCAGTTGTGCGGCAACCTGCACTCGACCATGCGTGGCGAGTTCAAGGTGGTCGAGCAGGCCGAGTTCGACAAATGGTTCGCCGAGAAAGCAAAGGCTGGCGGCGGCGGCGGCTTCGAGTGAGGATGATCCCCGCGAACTTGGCCGCTGGAGTTTCTCCAGCGGCCTTTTAGTTTCGACACCCTGTGGACGACCGTTTCCAGAAGACCCTGTGGGCCGCGCTCGTCGCGGCGCTGGTCGGCATCGTCGCCATCTACGTCTTCACCGAAGGCCGCAAGGCTCCGTTGCCGGTGATCGCCCAGGCGAAGCCGTTCGTCCTGACGAACCAGCTGGGCCGACCTGTCTCGCTCGCCGATCTGAAGGGCCGGGTGGGCGTCGCCAACGTCGTGTTCAGCCGGTGCCCCACGCAGTGCCCGAAGCTGATGCAGCAGATGGCGCGGGTCCAAGCCGCGGTCGGCCCCGGGGTCCGGTTCCTAACCTTGACAGCCGATCCGGGGCACGACACACCGGCGGTCCTCCGGCGTTTTGGCCAGAGATTCGGCGTCGATGACGGGAAGTGGTGGATGCTCACGGGCGACAAGGCCGAGCTCTACCGGTTCGCCACCGAGGACCTGAAGTTCAACCTGCTCGAGAACGCCGGTCCGCCTCCGGTTCCGCTCGCAGATCTGTTCATCCATTCGACCGATTTCGCGGTGCTCGACAAGGCCGGACGCCTGCGCGCCGTGGTCCACGGCGAGGAGCCGGATGCCGAAGCGAAGATCGCCGCCCATATCCGGCAACTGCTCCGCGAGACGAACCTATGACCCTCTCCGATCTTCCGGCCGTCAACGCATCCCTCAACGGCCTCAGCACCGTGCTGCTCGTCCTGGGGTGGCGCCACATCAAGGCCGGCCGGCGCATCGCGCACCGCAACTGCATGGTCGGCGCGTTCGTCACTTCGTCGCTCTTCCTGGCCTGCTATCTGACCTACCATTTCCAGATGCAGAAACTCCACGGCCGCGCCCACACGAGCTTCACCGATCCGGCGTGGTTCAGGCCGATCTATCTGGCCATCCTCGTCACCCACCTCGTCGGCGCGTTCGCCATCCTTCCGCTCGTGACGCTGACGTTCCAACGCGCGATCAAGGAACGATTCGAGCTGCACAAGCGGATCGCGCGATGGACGCTGCCGGTCTGGCTCTACGTGTCGGTGACCGGAGTCGTGATCTATCTCCTGCTCTACCAGATCTTCCCGCAACCCCGTTGATGCATCCTGCCTTTGGCCATCACCGCCCAACAGTTCGATGAACTCCAGCGCCGGTTGGCGGGCGGAAAGAAAGCCTCGGCCGGCGCGAAGGTCCCCGTGCCCGAGGCTCTGATGGTGCCGGTCGGCGGGACCATCTTCGGTCTCGACCCGTCGTTGCGCGGCACCGGCTTCGGCTTCGTGCGGGTCGTGAAGCCGCGACCGGTCCTGCTCGCTTGCGGCACGGTCCGCTGCCCGTCGTCGTGGACCCGTTCCCGTTGTCTGGGCCACATCGCGGCTTCGTTGCGCGACCTGGTCCGGATCCACAAGCCCGACGTCTGCGCGGTGGAAGGGCTTTTTTTCGCGCAGAACCTGCAGACCGCGCTGATCATGGGCGAGGCGCGAGGGGCGGCGTTGGCGGTCATCGCCGAGGCCTTGGTCCCTGTCTATGAGATCGCGCCGCGTAAGGTCAAGCAAGCGGTGGTGGGCCACGGTGGTGCGCAGAAGATCGCCGTCGCGAAGATGGTGCAGCGCATGCTCGACCTTGCCGAGACGCCGGAGCCGGATGCAGCCGATGCCTTGGCGCTCGCCTTGGTCTTCGCGCAGGAGACCGGCCGCCATTCCCTGACGCCACCGAAGCGCGTCTGAAACGCGCCTGTTTCCGCCGGCGTCGATGCTGCGGTGGACCCTCGCGACGATCGGTGACCTGAGATCGGCCCCGGGGATCGCGTAGCCAGATCTGGGGGGCTTTCAGGAGAGTGCCTAGGCATGAGAGGATAGCGTCCTGAGCGAGATTTCTGCGTGTATCTCCAAAGCGAAAGCGCCATGACCGAGACCACCCACATGACACCGCCGATGATGGAGTTCCGCGAGACGGCGAGACGCTTCGCGTGGCTCTGCGTCATCTTGGCCGTGATCTCCCTCATCACGACGGTCGCCAACGAGACCTTCGGACCGTTCGGACCGGATTCCCGGATCGCCACGGAAAAATCCACGACACCGGCCGATCTCGTCGCCCGCCGCTGATTGTCGGCCGTCACTAGTTTCCGCTCCGTCGACCGATGGTCGGCGGCCTCGGGCCGTTTCACCGCCGCCGGCTTCGCCGGGCGAAGATGCCTGCTATCACCGCTCCGAAACCGACCAGCACCTGTGTCGACGGCTCCGGTACTGCTTCGACACCGAAGCCGGTGTCGATGAAGCCGCCGATCGCGGACCGCGGCTGCGCTGCATCGGTCCCGAGTGCGGCCTCCTCGGCCCGGGCCGCGGGGAAGATCCCGCAAAAAACCGCGGTGAGCACCACCCGGAGGGTCCGTGGCGACCGATCCACCGTCTCCCGGTGTCTCGCGAGCCGGATGCCAATCCGTGGTTGGACTGCGCCAGATCCTGGGAAGCGCGGAGACAGGTGACAGGACATGGATATCGATGCCGGTCGGCGGTCACGCGTGTGGCGGCCTGCGCCGGCAAGATCCCGAAGATATCCTGCCATGATCACCAATCTGCTCATATCCGCTTCCTGCGTCGTCCTGGTGCTCCTCTACCTCGCGGTGATGCATTGCTGCTGGCTCGGTCGCGAACTCCCCGACCGAGAACGGCATTGACCGCTGCGTCCGTTCCGGGAGCCTTCAAGCCAAAGCGGCGGCTTTCTCCTTCCCGAGGAGGCCGGCGACGGTGGTGAACTCCTCACGGATGCCCTCGACCAGGGCTTTGGAGCCGGCCAGATCGCCTTCGTGGGCCACGATCTCCAGCCGACGGCAGAGCTGCGCCAGGCGCCCCGCCCCGAGGGTGGCGCTGCTGCCCTTGAGGGAATGCGCGGTCTCGCGAAGCGCTTCGAATTGCTTGTCCCGGCATTGCGCCGCCATCCGCGCGAGTTGCTCCGGGGATCCGCGGAGGAAGAGGTCCAGCAACTCGACCAGCAGCTTGCGGCCGTGGATCGCGTCGTCGCCGATGATCTCGGCGAGCGCGGAATGGTCGAGGTGGGCCGCGGTGTTGGCTTCCTTGCCGGCCACACCATGTGTCGCCGCCGCGAGGCCGGAGGAGGAGGTCGGGCGGTTCGTCACCAGATGACGGACAAGCGTCAGGCGCAGGTCCTCGAGCCGGAGCGGCTTCGTCAGGTAATCGTCCATCCCCGCCGCCAGGCAACGGTCGCGGTCGCCGGTCATCGCTGCCGCGGTCAACGCCACGATGCGGACGTCGCCGGACAACCGGCGGTCTTGGCGCAGCCGTCGGGTCGCCTCGTAGCCGTCCATCTCCGGCATATGGCAATCCATCAGGACGAGGTCGTAGTGCTGTCGTTCGAAGGCGGACAGCACCTCCAGGCCGTTGGTCGCGATATCGGGTGTCAGGCCGAGACGTTGGAGGAAGTGGACCGCCAGCTTCTGGTTGGTGGGGTTGTCCTCGGCGAGCAGGACCCGGAGATCGCGAGGAAGCACGGGTTCCGCTTCGACTGCTTTCGGGCTTCCCGTCCGGGGCTCGAGCAGGGTCTCCGACGTCGGTATCGGTCCGTCCGCGGATCGCAACAGGGCGCTCAGGCGGTCTCCGAGCAGGTCGTGTTTGGCGGGTTTGGAAAGCCATGCCGCGATCCCGGCGGCCTCGAGCTCGGAGGGCTCGAGGCGTTGGCCGACCTCCGCGAGGAGCACCACGGGAAGCCCTTCCGACCGATGCTGTTCCCTGATGGCTCGCGCCAGGTCCGCCCCCTCCATGTCCTCTAGCCGGGTGTCGGTCACGACGATGTCGCAGATCCCGGCGGAACCGCTGTCCCGGCCGAGCAATGCCAATGCGCCGGCGCCGGTTCCGGATTGCCCGTGGATCGCCATGCCCCAGGTGCGCAGCTGTTCCACGAGCACCCGGCGCGCCGACGGGCTGCCGACGGCGACCAGCACGCGCGCGCCGGCCAGCAAAGGCCAGCGCGATGCCTGCGGCGCGGGCTCCTCGCGGCGCTTCAGGCGCACGGTGAACCAGAACGTGGAGCCTTTGCCCGGCGCGCTCTCGAGGCCGATCTCACCGCCCATCAGCTCGACCAACCGCTTGGAGATCACCAGTCCGAGGCCGGTCCCGCCATAGCGCCGGTTCGCCGCCGAGTCCGGCTGGAAGAACGGCTGGAACAGGTTCGCCTGGGCCGCCGCGGAGAGTCCGATGCCGGTGTCGCGCACCTCGACGCGCAGGTCACCCGTGTCGCGCCCGACGGCGATGTGGGAGACGGCGACGACCACCTCGCCCTGGTCCGTGAACTTCACCGCGTTGCCGACCAGGTTCAACAGCACCTGCCGCAAGCGGCCCGGGTCCCCGCGTAGTTTCGTCGGCAGGCCGTCCGCCAAAGAAAGGATGAGCTCGATGCCCTTGCCGTGGGCGCGCTCGGCGAGAAGTTCCAGGCTGTCCTCCAACGTCTCGACGAGGTCGAAGTCGAGGGTCTCCATATGGAGCTCGCCCGCCTCGATCTTGGAGAAGTCGAGGATGTCGTTGATGACCGACAGGAGGCTCTCTCCGCTGTGCCGGACGGTTTCGGCGAAATCCCGTTGCTGCGCGTCGAGCGTCGTGCCGAGGAGAAGATTGGTCATGCCGATGACCGCGTTCATCGGCGTGCGGATCTCGTGGCTCATGCGCGCGAGGAAATCGCCCTTGGCCTCGTTCGACGCGTCGGCCGTCTCCTTGGCACGAACCAGGGCCAGCTCGGCGATCTTGCGTTCGGTCACGTCCGACGCGATGCCCAGCGTCCAGCGCGCGCCGTCGGGGCGGACCAACGCGCGGGTCGTGACCTCGAGCCAACGCGTCCGCCCGTCGGCGTCGACGGATCGCTCCTCCGACACGGCCCGATCGGTGCCGACCGGGACGAGTTCGCCGGTGATGGCGGAGGCGCGGGCGTTGCCCGGGAACTCGTCGGGGCGTCTGCCGATGAGCTCCGGGAGCGGCACGCCCGTCGCGCGGACCATCGCTTCGTTGGCGAGCAGGTAACGGCCCTGTCCATCGCGGACGAACACCGGCGCGGGAACGGCGTCGATCACCGTGCGCACGAAGGCCTGCTGCGTCCGGAGCGACTCCTCGGCCCGGCCCTGTTCGGCCACCACCTGTTCGAGGTGGGCGGTCCGCTCCGCCACGGCCTGCTTGATCTCGGCCTCGACGCCGAGGCGCTTGGCCCGCTCCTCGCGGAGCTTCCGGCCTTGCCGGACCAAGAGCCATCCCATCGTCGCCGAGGTCGCCAGCAGGGCCGCCGTGGTGCCCATCCAGAGGTCGGTAGCGGGGCCTGCGGCGTCCGCAGGGGCGGCGAAGACCTCCGACGCCCCCGCCCACAGCGCGAAGCAGGCCAGCGGCACGCGAGGCGGCGCGAGGATCCCTGGCGACAGGACCGTTCGCGTCGCGGGTGCCGTCGCGGAAAGGACTGGTGTCATCGGTTCGTGGCCGAGGGCGGACAAACGACGGGAACCATGTTCAAGATGCCGCGGTGCCGCCGCAACCACGGATTCGGGACCGCGCCCGAGCCGTCGCCCGCGGTCGGTCCCGGCGGACGGTGACGACCTCGGCGTCGCTATTCCCGCATCGCGGCCTTCAACGAGAGCTTGAACGCCTCGACCAGACGTGTGTGGGCCGGACCCACCTCGCCGTCGGTCAACGTGCGGTCCGCGGCGCGGTAGGTGAAGGCGTAGGCCAGGCTCTTCTGGCCCGCCGGCACGTGGCCGCCCCGGAACACGTCGAAGAGCTCGACGCTTTCCAGGTTGGCCGGCTTGGTCTGGCGGACGACCTGTTGCACGGCGTCGTGCGTCGTGGCCTCGGCCACGAGCATCGCGACGTCGCGCCGGATCGACGGGAATTGCGGCAACGGCTTGAAAGAACGGACGGCGTTCCGGCGCGCGAGCACCAGGTCGAGGTCCAGTTCGGCCAGCAGGACGGCATCGCGGAGATCGTGCTGCTTCGCGAGCTTGGGCAAGAGCTGGCCCATCTGGCCGAGCGCCTGTCGTCCGCCGAGCGCGAGGACGGCGGATTCGAGGAAGAGCGAGGTGCTCTCCGGTCGCGCCGTGTAGGCGATGCCGCGCAGACCGCAGTGCTCGGAGAACTCTTCCAGGATCCCCTTGAGGTCGTGCAGGTCGCAGCGGGCGTCGCGGTCGGCCCCGCTCCAGAAGCCGGGCGCGCGCGCCCCGGTGAGGGCGATGGCCACGCGCCAACCTTCCTTCGGACGGCCGTCGACCAGGGTGAAGACGCGTCCGACCTCGAAGAGCCGGACGTCGCCGTT
>CANGMH010000013.1 GCA_947454005.1 Verrucomicrobiota bacterium | reverse complement strand
GGGCAAATCGTCCGCAGCGCGGAGGCCTCGCTGGAGCGCATGGGCATCGGGACCATCGACCTGCTGATGTTGCACCGTCCGGACTATCTCATGGACCCGGCCGAGATCGCCGGCGCGTTCGTCCAGCTGCGCGATGCGGGCAAGGTCCGCGAGTTCGGGGTGAGCAATTTCCGTCCGTCGCAGGTCGCCGCCCTGCAGCGGGCGTGTCCTCTCCGCCTGGCGGTCAACCAGGTCGAGCTCAGCCTGCTCCAGCTGGCGCCGCTCGAGGACGGCGTGCTGGACCAGTGCCTCGCCGAGACGCTGACGCCGATGGCGTGGAGCCCGCTGGCCGGCGGGAAGCTGGGGGACCGCGTGCACGGGGTCTTGCCCTCGCAGCTCGGATACCGGCCCGAGGCGGTCGTTCGGGAGCTGGACGTCTTTGCCGCCGATGCCGGCACCACCCGGGCCGCGGCGGCTCTGGCGTGGCTCTTGAAGCATCCGGCGCGCATCCAACCGGTGGTCGGCTCGACCGATCCGGCGTCGATCCGATCCGCCGCGACGGCCGGCGAGGTCGTGATGAGCCGCGAGCAGTGGTACCAGATCTACACGGTCGCCCGCGGGACGCCGTTGCCTTGAGCACGGGGACAACGCCGGTTCCCGGCGCTTTCCGCAGATGCGCATTGCCGCCGTCGCGGTTCCTGCGTAAAGGCAAGGCATGTCAGCGGTGGTCGTCGGGCTGCTCGTCTCGCTCCTGGTGGTCCTGGGGCTGATGCTGGCCTTTTTCTCGGTCTACCGCCGCGAGCGCCGCAAGGTCGTCCGCGAAGCGCCCGGACCCGGGCCGCTGTTGCCGGTCAACGCCGCCCGGCGCCGGCCGGTCCCGTTCCTGTTGCCTCCCCGATGGCTCGCCATCCGGAGCAGCAACACCGCGGTGGTCCGCGATTCCATCGGCGGCGGTGCCACGGCGAGCCTCCCGTGGTCCGAAGCGTTGGCCCGCATGCGCGAGCGCAAGGTCTTCGTCTCTCCGCCGGTGGACGGATGGACTCTGGTGATCGGTGCCGGTCTCCCGGATCCGGCGGTGGACGTGGACGTCGCCTATCGTTTCCTCACCCGCCTGAGCCGGTCGATCGGCGAGGTGCACTTCTACAGCGCCGACCGGGTGCTGAACCTGCATTCGTGGGCGCGCCTCGATTCCGGCCGGGTGACGCGCGCCTACGCGTGGGCCGGCGAGACCCTTTGGAACGAGGGCCGGACGACGCTGGAAGAGCGGTTGCTCGGGATGCGTTGTCGCGCCTACGCGGAGGAGCCGCCTCCGATGCGATTCGGCGAGGTCCCGTCGGAACTCCACAACACCGAGCGCGTCGTGCTGCTCGCCCGCCGCTGGAGCGTGGACCCGATGGCGGCGATCGAGATCCTGCTCCAGCAGGAGGCGGTCGGTTCGGAAGAGGACGAGAGCCCGGAAGGCTGAGCATCCCCGCGCCGGCGGCGCCGGGCCGCCGGCTTCCGGAGCGGTTTCGGGGATCCGGGCCCGATATTTCTTCGATCCCGTGGCTGGCGAAGTCGTATTCCGTGCATATCCTGCCGGTCGTGCTGGCCGTCATCACACCGTGGCATTGGGCCGGGTTCACCGCGTTCGTGCTCTTCGCGCTCGCGTTGGACCTGGGTGTGTTCCACCGCGATTGCCGCAAGACGACCTTCCGAGAGGCCATGGGATGGACGGCGCTCTGGGCGGCGTCGGCGTTCGCGTTCGCCTTCTGGGTCGCGCCGAGGGTGATCGAAGGCTGGGATGCCGGCCACACGGCGACCTTCGTGACCGGCTATCTTGTCGAGCTGTCGCTCTCGATGGACAACGTGTTCGTGATCGCGCTGGTGTTCCGCTATTTCGCCGTGCCACAGGAATGGCAGCATCGCGTGCTGTTCTGGGGCATCGTCGGCGCCCTGGTGATGCGCGGGCTGATGATCGCCCTGGGCGCGACGCTGATCCAGGAGTTCCACTGGATGCTCTACGTGTTCGGCGCGTTCTTGGTCTATTCCGGGGCCAAGATGATGTTCGCCGGCGATGACGAGACCTCGGTGGAGCCCGACAAGAACCCCGCGGTGAAGCTGGTCCGCCGGTTCTTCCCGGTCTCGACGTCGTTCGACGGGCAGAATTTCGTCACCCGCCAAGAAGGGCGGCGGATGCTCACCCCGCTGGCGCTGGTGCTCGTGGTGGTGGAGACGACGGATGTCGTCTTCGCGCTGGATTCCATCCCGGCCATCTTCGGGGTCACGAGCGACGCCTTCCTCGTGTTCACGTCGAACGTGTTCGCGATCCTCGGGCTGAGGTCGCTCTACTTCGTGCTGGCGAGCGCGATGGGTTACTTCCGGCTGCTGAAATACGGACTGTCGCTCGTGCTGGTGTTCATCGGGGTGAAGATGCTCGCGGAGCATTGGCTCAAATCTTGGATGGGCGATTCCCTGATGAACATCTCCCTCGGCATCGTCCTCGGGATCATCCTGCTCTCGGTGCTCGCCTCCTTGGTGCTCGCTTGGCGCGAACGACCCGGCAAGGAGCGCGGATGAAACACCGCTGGATCGTGGCCCCCGCGCGCCCGTTGCTCACCCGGGCGCTCATCGACGAGCTGGGCGTCAGCCCGTTGCTCGCCCAGTGCCTGGTCAACCGCGGGCACACCTCGTCGGCCGGGACCAAGGTTTTCCTGGACCCGAGGCTCAAGGCGCTCGCCGATCCGTTCCTGTTGCCCGGGATGGCGCGTGCCGTCGACCGGCTCTTCGTCGCCCGCGAGGCCGGCGAACCGTTCGTCATCTTCGGCGACTACGATGTCGACGGCGTCACCGCGACCACGCTCCTGAAGACCGGGCTGGCCGCGCTCGGATGGACGGCGCACCACTTCCTCCCCCACCGCATGGACGAAGGCTACGGCCTGAGCCAGGCCGGGGTGGAGCACTGCATGGAACGGTTCGCCGTGCCGCTCCTGCTCGCGGTCGACTGCGGCTCCACCGCCGTCTCCCAGGTCGCTTGGCTCGGACGGCGCGGCGTGGACGTCGTGGTGCTCGACCATCACCAGGTGAGCGATCCAGCCCCGGCGGCGTTCGCATTGGTGAACCCGCAGCTCGCAGGACCGGACGGACCTGATTTCCGGGAACTTTGTTCCGCCGGGCTGGCGTTCAAGTTCCTCCACGCGGTCGTGAAACGCGGGCGGGAACTCGGGCTCGAAGGATTCGCCAAGTTCGACCTGAAGCCCTTCCTGGACCTGGTGGCGCTCGGCACCATCGCGGATCTGGTCCCGCTCGTCGGCGAGAACCGCATCCTCGTGAGCGCCGGGCTCGAACGGCTCGGATCGACCACCCGGCCGGGGTTGGTCGTCCTGAAAGAGGTCGCGCAGACAAAAACGCCCGTGGGGGTCCACGAGGTCGGCTTCCAGCTCGCTCCGCGTTTGAACGCCGCCGGTCGCTTGGAGACCGCGGAGGCCGCGCTGGAGCTGCTGCTCGCCCCGGATGTCGAGACCGCGATGCCGCTGGCCCAGGCGCTCGACGCCACGAACCGGGAACGCCAAGCCATCGAACGCCGCATGGCCGACGACGCCGTCGGGCAGGTGCGGTCGAGTTTTGATCCGGCGCGCGACTTCGTCATCGTGGAAGGGCAGCTGCTCTGGCATATCGGCGTCGTCGGCATCGTCGCCTCGCGCGTCCTCCGCGAGTTCTACCGGCCGACGATCATCCTGGGCGGCGACAACGGGAGCTGGCGTGGATCCGGGAGGAGCATCCCGGGATTCGACCTCGCGGCCGCCTTGCGGGGATGTGCCGACCTGCTGGTCAAACACGGCGGCCATGCGATGGCCGCCGGGGTCACGCTCGCGCCGGAGAATGTGGCGGCCTTCCGGGAACGTCTGAATGCCGCGGCGCGGGAGGCGTTGTCGGCCGACCTGCTGGTGCCGGAACTGAGATTGGATGCCGAGGTCCCACTGCGCGAGCTGACGCTGGAACGGATGGCGGAGCTCGGCCGCTTGGAACCTTTCGGTCAGCAGAACCCTCCGGTGCAGGTGGTCGTGCCCAAGGTCACGCTTGCCGCCCCGCCGCAAAAGCTGGGACGTGAGCAACGGCACTGGAAACTGCGTCTAACCGACGGCCTGGCCCATGCCGAAGCTCTCTGGTGGGGCGCCGCGCAAGAAAAGCCGCCTACCGGGACGTTCGATGTCGCGGCGGTGCCGCAGGTCGAAGAGTACAACGGGCGTCGCAGCGTGCGGTTGAAGTTCTTGGACTGGCGTCCGGTGAGCGGATGACCGGGCCTGCGGCGGGGGCTTGTGACACTGGGTCCTACGGGTTCGTCGTTTCCATGGGGGCGTTTCTGTCGCCTTGAGGCGATCCGGCGGTCTTGTTGCGCGTCAAAGGGATGGAGATGGGAGGGCTGGTCTCGCCCCGGCAGGAGCCGCGATGCGATGGTGACGCGGAGGACTCCAGACCTCAAAAATATGCCCGATCGGTGCCCCGGGGACCACCCCGGACGCAAGAAGGCCGGCCGCTTTGCCGCTGAAAAACCTAGATGTTTCGAGAGGGGGCGCCCGATGAAACGTGGTCCGTGGTTTGGATCAAAAATTTGTTGACGCGATGAGGTGCCCGACGGCAAGGTGGCTCCACACACGGAATAAAAATAAACCACAAATGAAGACCAAATCTCTTCTGCTTGCTGCTGTTGCGGCCTCTTTGGGCGCCGTTTCTGCATTTGGGGCTGTCAGCTCCAACGTCGTTGGATACACCAAATTGTCCCTCTCCAAGGGCTTCAACTTGGTTGCCAACACTCTCGACAACAAGGCGGGTAACGATGTCACGGCTCTGTTCGGGGCTCTCCCGGCTGACTCCACGGTCTTCCGTTGGAACGGCAAAGGCTTCAACGCGCTCGACAAAGTCGGCGACGCCGCCGGCGATTGGGGTGATGCGGGTTATGCTTTGAACCCGGGTGAATCCGTGTTCGTGCAGGCCTCTGCTGCCAAAGATATCGTCCTCGTCGGCGAAGTGCTGACCGGCCTCCAAGAGGTTGCCATCATCAAGGGCAACAACTTCGTTGCTTCCAAGATTCCGCAGAGCGGCGGGCTTGACACGGATCTCGGCTTCTCCACTCTGGCGGCCGATTCGACCGTGTTCACTTGGGACGCCAAGAAGGGCTCCTATGTCGCGAGCGATTACCTCGGTGGTGGCGCTTGGGGCACGGACAGCGGCTCCTCTCCGGTCATCGGTGTCGGCCAAGGCATGGTCATCCAGTCCGCCGCGGCTGGTAAGTGGTCCCGCACGTTCGTGATCAACTGATAGAGAAAGAAAGTTTAGGTAAACTTTTCCGTTGCAACCTATAGATATGAAAAAATCAATCCTGGCCATCGGCCTCGTCGCGTTGAGTCTCTCTGCGTTCGCGCAGGGCACCTTCAACGGCAAGAACACCTCCACCTCCCCTGTCCTCGGTGCTGACG
The DNA here is from genome assembly GCA_947454005.1 of Verrucomicrobiota bacterium. Classification (GTDB taxonomy): domain Bacteria; phylum Verrucomicrobiota; class Verrucomicrobiia; order Limisphaerales; family UBA9464; genus CAIVQB01. The sequence goes on along the minus strand of CANGMH010000013.1, from coordinate 20,595 downwards.
GCCTCAAGCTGTCCAAGGTGACCGGTCGGGTCGAGATTCTCGTGGGTGGCACGGTGCTCAGCACCGCCAAGAACACGTTCGCCGCGGACGGAATCTTCTCCCTCGGCGTGATCACCACCAGCGTCGCTGGTGGCGGCACCGCCTCGGTGACGGTCCGCGCTTGGGACTCCGCCGTGGGTGCGACCTATGACGCCGCTGTCGCGGCCGGCAAGGGCTTCGCCTCCTCGACGTTCGACGTCGCCGGTCTGGCCACGGGTTCCACGCCTCCTCCGGGCATGGACAACTTCAAGGGCCTCACCCTCTCGGCCGGCTCCGTCGTGGTGCCTGAGCCGACGACCATCGCGCTCGCCGCGCTCGGTCTCGGTGGCCTGCTCTTCGTGAGCCGCCGCAAGTAATTGCAGCGATTTTCAAAAGCCGCCCCATCTCGGGGCGGCTTTTTTCGTTTCCGGGTTGACGAGTCCTACGTCGATTGGTTACCAAGTCCAAGTCAACGGCGTGTTCGTCTATCGGCTAGGACATAGCCCTCTCAAGGCTGGAAGATGGGTTCGACTCCCATACGCGCTACCATTCTCCGACCGCCCGTGGATTTGAATCCCGGGCGGTTTTTTCATTTCAGTCCCATGATCCGAGACGCACGCCGGATGTTGTCGTTGGCGACGATGTTGGTCCTCAGTCTTCAGGGAAACGGCGCCATCGACGACCGCGTCCGACTGTCGCTCGAAGCGTTGCAGCGCCTGAAAGGAGCGGATCTCCAGGCCAATCCGGCACTGGGGCAGGCCGTGAAAAAGATCTTGGAACAGGTGCGTGGAGAGCCTGAATTCGTGCAGGTGGTCAAAGATTTCGCGCTTCAAGGCCAAGAAGAGGGTCTGCGCGCGGTCGTCCTGGCCGGTCCGCGATCCGAGGCCGCTGTCGAGGCGTTGCGCTTGCTGCTCGCGACCAAGACCGGTAGCCCGGTGGTCCCGTTGTTGACCGGACCGGTACCGCGTGTCATGGAGGTCATCGGTTCGCTTGGTGCGACCCTCGATAACCAGATCGCTCCGCTGTTGCTTCCGGTCGCGGTCGATTCCGCCCGCCCATTGGACGTGCGTGCGGCGGCGGTGCGTGCGGTGGCCCGGGTCAACGAGGGTGCGGATGGATTGTTGGCGATGGCTGTGGCCGGAAGGATCCCTGACGACGTCCGATATGTGGTCGGCGCGGAACTGCGCGGTGCCCGTCGGCTGTCGGTCCGTGAGCAAGCGGAGAAACTGTTCCCTGCGCCGCTTGCGAAGGAAGGCAAGGCGCTTCCACCCATCGCAGAATTGTTGAAGATCCCCGGAGATGCCCGGCGCGGCGCCGCGGTTTTCCGCCGCGCCGATATCGGGTGCATCAACTGCCACCAGGTCGGCGTCGAAGGCGTCGATCTCGGACCGAAACTCACGGAGATCGGCGGCAAGCTCGGCAAAGAGGCGCTCTCCGAGGCCATCTTGGACCCGAGCGCGGGGATCTCGTTCGGCTTCGAGGCATGGACGATCGAGCTGAAGAACGGCGACGAGACGTCCGGCATCATCGCGAGCGAGACCGAGGATGAGATCGTGCTCAAGACCGCGACCGCCGCGACCACGAGGCACAAGAATGCCGACATCGCCAAACGCGAGAAACAGAAGCTCTCCATCATGCCGGCCGGGCTGCAACAGAACATGACCACGCAGGACTTCTCGGACCTCTTGGAGTACCTGGCTTCGCTCAAGAAGCCGGCGAACTGATCCGCGGTTTCTCCTTCTCGGACCCGGTCCTTCGCCGTCTGATGCGGGCCGATGGTCGCCCGTGTCACCTTGGAGATCGCGCTCCGGAAGGAGTTCGACTACGCCATCCCGGCGGAGTTCGTCGGGCGTGTCGAGGTCGGGACCCGGGTGAACGTCCCGTTCGGCCATCGTCAGGTGCTCGGCGTGGTCACAGCGTTGGCGGACGGTTCCACGCACGCCAACCTCAAGGCCATCACCCGCGTCGTCGGCGCCCAGAGCTTGGTCACGCCCAAGGTGCTCGCGCTCGCGCGTTGGATCTCCGATTACTACTGCTGCCCGGTGGAGACCGCTCTGAAGAGCGTCCTTCCCGATTCGGTGCGCAAGGAGGAGGAAGGCTGGCGCGAACGTCTCCATGTGTATGCCCAGCCACCGCCTACCGATTTCCCGAAGCTGACGAAGCGGCAGGAGACCATCTGGCGGATCATCGAGGAATGGCGCGAACTTCCGCTCCAGGAACTGCTGCGGTTGGGCGAGACCACGGGGGATACCGTCCGCAAGCTCGAGGACAAAGGCTTGGTGCGGATCGCACCCAAGGTGGACGAGCGCGACCCCTACGCGAAGGAGCAGATCGTCGCGACGCAGCCTCTTCCGCTGAACGCACGTCAATCGGATGCGCTGGCCAGGATCATCGCGGCGACGGACCGACCGGTGCAGACGGATGGCACCGGCGGTGGTGGTCCGGCTCCGGCGTTCCTGCTCCACGGTGTCACCAGTTCAGGCAAGACGGAGGTCTATCTCCAGGCCATCGCCCATGTGCTGGAGCAGGGCAGGGGAGCCATCGTGCTGGTGCCCGAGATCGCGCTGACGCCGCAGACGGTCGAGCGGTTCAAGGCCCGGTTCTCGTCAGGGCCGCAGCAGACCTTGGTGGCGGTGCTGCATTCGCACCTGAGCAGCGGCGAGAGGCATGACGAGTGGCACAAGATCCGGCAAGGCCGGGCCAAGATCGTCATCGGCGCGCGGTCGGCGATCTTCGCGCCGGTGGACCCGCTCGGGCTCGTCATCGTCGACGAGGAGCACGAGCATTCGTACAAGCAGGAGGAGGCCCCGCGGTACCACGCGCGGGACGTCGCGGTCGTCCGCGGCCAGCGCGAAGGCGCGGTGGTCGTGCTCGGCAGCGCGACGCCTTCGCTCGAGAGCTACCACAACGCGAAGCGAGGGAAGTACACGCTGCTGGAGATGCCGGACCGGGCGACCGAGATGAAGTTGCCGGTCGTGCGCGTGGTCGACATGAGGCAGGAGCAGCTCCGCCGCAAGGGCCCGCCGCCGATCTTCTCCGAGCCGCTCAAGGAGGCGATCACCCAGCGTCTTGAACGGGGCGAGCAGACGATGCTCTTCCTCAACCGCCGCGGCTACTCGACCTCGCTGCAATGCGAGAAATGCGGTTTCGTGGCCGGTTGCCCGAACTGCAGCGTCTCGCTGACCTTCCATCGGGCGGCGCAACGGCTCATGTGCCACATCTGCGGGCACGAGGAACGGGTCCCGGCGAAGTGCCCCCAGCCCCAGTGCGGCAACCCGGCGATCCGTTTCTCGGGCGTGGGCACCGAGCGCGTCGAGGACACCCTGGCGAAGCTTTTCCCCAAGGCGCGCGTCCAGCGGATGGATTCCGACACGCTCAAGCGGAAGGACGATTTTCGCAGGATCCTCACCGACTTCCGCATGGGCAAGACCGACATCCTGGTCGGGACCCAGATGATCGCGAAGGGGCTCCATTTCCCGAACGTCACGCTCGTCGGGATCATCTACGCCGACATGGCGCTGCACATCCCTGATTTCCGGGCGGGCGAACGGACCTTCCAGCTCCTCACCCAGGTCAGCGGACGCGCCGGCCGGGGCGACATCGAGGGCGAGGTCTTCGTGCAGAGCTTCACGCCGTTCCATCCGGCGATCCAGTACGCGCGGCGGCACGATTTCCTCGGCTTTTATGACCAGGAGATCGAGTTCCGGGAGCAACTGCGGTATCCGCCGTTCGCGCGGGTGGCGTTGCTCACGCTGAAAGGGCGGAACGAGGAGAAGGTGAAGTTCACGGCCGACCACATCCGGAAGTGGCTCGACGGGCATCTTGCCGCTTGGACCGACCTGGTGATCGCGGGACCGGCTCCGGCGCCGTTGGCCCGGGCCGAATCGTTCTTCCGTTACCAGCTGATGCTTCGCGCGCGCCAGATGTCGCGCCTGAGCTCCGAACTGACGAAGCTCCAGATCGGCGTGGCGCTCCCGGAGGACATCACGCTCACCGTCGACGTCGATCCGGTGAGCCTGGCCTGAGCGAAGGGGCATCGCCCACGTCGGACAGCGTGTGTCCGACCCCTTGAGGGAAGCTCTCGGCATGAAGAACGAGATGCCGTCCGCCGGGACCAGGTCCGCGATCGCTCCCGCGACCCGCGGGAACCACGCCGACCAGCTCGACCTCACATTGGTGTCGGAACCGTCCGTGCGCCGCGCGCCGCGCCGTCCGCGTCCTTGCTCGCGGGAACGGGCCCGCTGGTGGTTCGCGCAGATGCGCCGCGTCGTCGACGAGGTCTGCGACGCCGGCCCCGTGGCCGCGCGATGACCGGAGTCCGTTTTTTGGTTCGAGCCTTGCCCGCGGCCGCTCCTACATTGGCCCCGTGAGACTCAACCACGGGCTTCATCTGGCCTATTGCACCAACGTCCACCGCGGTGGTGATTGGGCGGAGACCTTCGCCGGCCTGGAGCAGCACACGCTCGCGGTCCGTCGACGGGTCTCGCCGGGCCGGCCGTACGCGATCGGCCTCCGCCTGAGCGACACGGCGTCCCGCGAGTTGTCGGAGCCGGCGAAGCTCCGGGCCTTCCAGGCCTGGCTCGTGCGGAACGACTGCTACATCTTCACCATCAACGGATTCCCTTACGGCAACTTCCACGGCACGCGCGTCAAGGAACAGGTCTCGCAACCGGATTGGACCACGCCGGACCGGCTCGCCTACACCAACCGTCTGTTCGACCTGCTGGCGGTGCTCGTGCCCGACGGCGTCGAGGCCTCCGTCAGCACGGTGCCGGTGAGTTTCAAGGCGTTCCGGTTGGGCGAGCGCGGGTTGAGGACGGCGCGCGAGAATCTTTGGCGGTGCGTCGAGCACCAGGAGCAGCTCACCCGCCGCACCGGGAAGAAGTTCCATCTCGGGTTGGAGCCGGAACCGTTCGGCACCGTCGAGAACACCACGGAGTTCCTCACGCTGTTCCGCCAGTTGGAGGACGACCGTCCGGGCGATCTGCGGCTGCGGGAACACCTCGGCATCAACTACGACACCTGCCACTTCGCGCTCCAATACGAGTCGCCCGCGGAGGCCTTGGGCCATCTGTCCAAGCACGGCGTCAAGGTCAGCAAGCTCCACCTGAGCAACGCGCTCCGGGTGCATCCGACCACGGAGGTCCGGGAAGCGCTCCGGGCGTTCGTCGACGACATCTATTTCCACCAGGTCATCGAGCGCCGCGCCGACGGCGAGCTGATCCGGTACGCGGACCTCGATGAAGCGTTGACGACGTCGGTGAGCGACGGCCCGCAGTTCGACCGGGAATGGCGGATCCATTTCCATATCCCGCTCCACGCGCCGGAGACGGCGATGTTGGGCACGACCGCCGGCCATCTGCGCGGCGTGCTCGACGAGGTGAAGCGCCGTCCCGCGCTCTGCTCCCATCTCGAGATGGAGACGTACACCTGGGAAGTGCTCCCCCGCGGGCTCAAACAGCCGACCGTCGTGGACATGCTCGCCAGCGAGTACGCGTGGACGCTCTCGGAACTGGAGCAACGCGGGATCCGACCGGTGTGAGCCCGCTTCGCCCGCCACAACTGGCGGCTGGCATCCGCGGGTCGCTCTGAGAGAATCACGCCGTCGAACATGAACCTGAAGAAAGCCGTCATCACCGCCGCGGGTAAGAACCAGCGCACGCTTCCCCTCCAGTCGCTCGTGGACACCGACGGCGTCACGAAGACCGCGCTCGCGATCATCATCGAGGAGGCGCTCGCTGCGGGCGTTGAAGAGGTCGGCATCGTCATCCAACCGGGCGACCAGACGGCTTATGCCGCTGCCGCCGGTCCCCATGCGGCGCGCATCACCTTCGTCGAGCAGGCCGAACCGCTCGGCTACGGCCATGCCGTGGCCTGTGCCCGGAACTTCACCGCCGGCGCACCGTTCCTGCTGCTCGTCGGCGACCATCTGTACGTCAACAGCGAGGCCCGCGGATGCGCCCGGCAGCTGGTCGAGCTGGCCGCTTCGACGTCGTGCTCGGTGTCCGCCGTCCAAGCGACCCATGAGAGCAAGCTGCCCTATTATGGGGCGGTCGGCTGCAAGCGGGTCCCCGGTCAGACCGGACTCTACGAAGTGACCGAGGTGCTCGAGAAACCGACGCCCACGGAGGCCGAGCAACGCCTCGTCGTCCCGGGGCTGCGTGCCGGCCATTACCTCTGCTTCTTCGGCATGCACGTGCTCACCTCCACCGTCATGGACCTGCTCGCCGGATCGGTCGAGGCCGCCGGCGGGAAAGGCGTCCATCTTTCCGACGCGCTGGCGAAGCTCGCGAAGAAGGAGCGCTACCTCGCGACGGAGCTGAAGGGCCGCCGCTACGACATCGGCGCGAAATACGGCCTGTTGACCGCCCAGCTGGCGCTGGCCTTGGCCGGCGACGACCGCGACGAAGTGTTGGGCGGCCTCGTCGAGCTCCTTGCCCAGCGGACCCGGTGATCCCGCACGTCCGGCCGGAACCGGCCGACCTCTCTTCCCGCGCCCGACCATGATCTCCCTGTTACCGCTCATCACCTCCGCCGATCCGGCGGTGCGCGACCAGTCGCTCGATGCCTCGTGCCGGGTCGCCTCGGTCGCCGAGCTGCTCGCCGCCTGCGACGAGCTCGACGGCTTCCGCCGCAAGGCCGAGAACCTCTACGAGCGCGTCCGCGCGCTGTTCTTCCTCTCGGCCATCCACCGGTTCCATCTGCCCGAGAAGCTGCGGTCCGGCGGCCCGTCGGACCGGTCCGCCGCCTTGATCCCGTTCCGCGGCTACGAGCAGCTGCTCCATCGGCGGTTCGAGGAGGCGATCGACACCTTCCTCGCGCTCCAAGCCGGGCAGGGCCCGAGCGACGGGCTGGCCTCCGCGCTCGCCAACGCCTACCACCGGCTCGCCTTCCAGACCTTGGCCGACCAGGTGCGGCGCAGCGTCCGCAGCGTGCGCGGCAACCAGTGGATGTTCCGCATGGGACATCCGGCCGACCAGCCGCTGCGCATCCGGCCCGAGCTGCTCCGACGCGGCGCGGACGGCGCGTATCCGATCCTGCGCGAGCTGACGCCGGTGCGGATGGATCTCACGCATTCGGCGTGGAGCGACATCTTCTTCCTCGGGATGGACTTCCCCGAGGGCGCCAAGGTCGTCAACGTCTCCGTCGATCTCGGTGTCCATGGCCGCGACGCCAGGCCGCGTCCGCCCGTCAGCGCTTGGCTGCGCGTGCTCGATGAACCCGTGCTGCGCCTCACGTCCGTCGACCTCGGTGCGACCGCGGACATCACCGCGCTGGGCGAGGTTTTCGATTTCGCGAAGGACCATCTCGGCCTGCTCAAGGCGGCGGTGATCGCTTCCGGCATCGTCCCGCCCGGGATCGAGGGCTCGGGCCAATCGCTGGCCGATCTGCTGGCGCACATCGTCGGACCGGGCCGCGGCCTCGAGATCGTGTCGTGCGTGAACGACATCCCGAAAGGATCGCGCCTGGCCGTCAGCACGAACCTGCTCGGCTCGCTCATCAGCGTGTGCATGCGCGCGACCGGCCAGACGACCGGCAGCGCGGACAAGGGCGATGTGACCGGACCGTTGTCGGAGGCCGACCGGCGGATCGTGCTCGCGCGGGCGCTGCTCGGCGAATGGTTGGGCGGCAGCGGCGGCGGCTGGCAGGATTCCGGAGGAGTCTGGCCCGGCATCAAGCTCATCACCGGCGTGCCCGCCTCGGAGTCCGATCCGGAGTGGGGCATCTCCCGCGGATGCCTGATGCCCTCGCACCATGTGTTCTCGGCGGATGAGATCCCCGAGAGCGCGCGGCAGGCGCTGCAGGATTCGCTCGTGGTCGTCCACGGCGGCATGGCGCAGAACGTCGGCCCGATCCTCGAGATGGTGACCGAGAAATATCTGCTCCGCTCGGAGGCCGAATGGATCGGCCGCAAGGACGCGCTCACGGTGCTCGACGAGGTCATCTCGGCGCTGCGCCGCGGCGATATCCGGGCGTTGGCCGCGGCGACGACGCGGAACTTCCGCCGACCGATCCAGACGATCATCCCGTGGGCCTCCACGTTCTACACCGAGCAGCTGATCGCCAAGGCGGGCGCGGCGTTCGGCGATGATTTCTGGGGCTTCTGGATGCTCGGCGGGATGAGCGGCGGCGGGATGGGCTTCATCTTCGCGCCGCACCGGAAGGTCGAGGCGCAGGCGCGGATGCAGGAGATCATGTCGGCGACCAAGCGCGAGCTGCAGCACGCGTTGCCGTTCGCGATGGAGCCGGTCGTGTTCGACTACGCCATCAACGAGCACGGCACCTGGGCCGACCTCCTCGCCGGCGACGACGCGCTGATGCCGCCCGGCTACTACGCGTTGACCGTGCCCGCTCTCGTCCGCCAGGACCGCCGGGAGCTCCCGCTGGCGCGCCGGGCCGAGCTCGACACGTTCGGCGCCGCCGCCCGCACCCGGCCCGAGCTCCGCGGCCTGGTGCAGACCCTTTTCGACGTCCTCCTGCCGCGCGGCCGCTCCGAATCCGCGGGCGGGGTCCCGTTGGCCGACCTGCTGGACCAGAACGGGTTCGATCGCGCCCAGCACGAGCAGATCCGCGAGGATCTCCGGGAAGGCCGGATCGGGCTCGCCCAGAACCGGCTCCGCGCCGACGCCATCATCGAGGACGTGAGGCCGGAGGACGTGTCCTTCGAGGACGGGGCGCGAGAGGCCGGCGAAGCCGCGCTGCGCGCGGGCGAGGTCGCCGTCATCACTCTCGCCGCGGGCGCGGGCTCGCGTTGGACGCAGGGCGCCGGCGTCTGCAAGGCGCTGCATCCGTTCGCCAAGTTCAGCGGACGCCACCGCACCTTCATCGAAGCGCACTTGGCGAAATCCCGCCGCACGTCCCGCGCTTCCGGCACGCCGCTGCCGCATGTATTCACGACCAGCTACGCGACGCACGGGCCGACCGAGCGCTTCCTCGCCGCCGTCGACAACTACGGCTACCAAGGCCCGCTCCATCTCTCGCCGGGCAAGAACGTCGGGCTCCGCATGGTGCCGACCGCGCGGGACCTGCGGTTCGCGTGGGAGGAGATGCCGCAGCAACGCCTCGACGAGCAGCAGCAGAAGGTGCGCGAAAGCCTGCGGGCCGCGCTGATCGGTTGGGCGACGTCGGCGGGCGAGGCGTCCGATTACACGGACAACGTCCCGTTGCAGTCCATGCATCCGGTCGGCCACTGGTACGAGGTGCCGAACCTCTTCCGCAACGGTGTTCTCGCCCGCCTGCTCACCGAGCGCCCGCAGCTGCGCTGGCTGCTCCTGCACAACATCGACACCCTCGGTGCCGACGTGGATCCGGCCCTTCTTGGCCAGCACATCCGGAGCGGCGCGGCGCTGACCTTCGAGGTCATCACCCGGCGCCTCGAGGACCGCGGCGGCGGCCTCGCCCGGGTGAACGGACGTCCACGTCTGGTCGAAGGACTGGCCATGCCGCGCGAGGAGGACGAGTTCCGCCTGAGCTACTACAACTCGATGACGACCTGGATCGACCTCGACCGGTTGCTCTCGGCCTTCGGGCTGACGCGCGAGGACATCGTCGCCGGTGACGCGGTGAAGATCACCGCCGCGATCCGCGGGTTGGCCGCGAAGATGCCCACCTACGTCACGCTCAAAGAGGTGAAGAAGCGATGGGGCCACGGCCAGGAGGACATCTTCCCGGTGACGCAGTTCGAGAAGCTCTGGGGCGACCTGACGGCGTTGCCGGAGATCGAGAGCCGCTTCGTTGTGGTGCCGCGCCTGCGCGGCCAACAGCTCAAGGACCAGGCCCAGCTCGACGGCTGGCTCCGCGACGGCTCGGCGGCGTATGTCGAGAGCCTGTGCGAGTGGGAGTGAACCGGCCGTGGCGACAGAGCGAGGTCCGTCTGACGGATCGCTCCCGTCGCCTCACACCATGCTCTGTCCGCCGCCGTCGTAGCCTTGGCCGTCGAGGTCGAGCAGGATGTCCCGCGGCTCCGCGCCCTTGCTCGGGCCGACGATCCCGCGGTCCTCGAGCTCGTCCATCAGGCGCGAGGCGCGGCCGTAACCGAGCTTCAGTCGGCGCTGAAGTAAGGACACGCTGGCCTTCTTCTCGGAGCGGATGACCTCGATGCACTTCTGGATCAGGTCCTCGTCCGCGTCGCTCACCTCGGATTCGGGATCGAGCGACATCGAGCCCATCGAATTAGGCGTGCTCTGGAGCCGCTGGTGGATCTCCGGCTCGTAGCTGGGCTTGCCTTGCTTGGCGATGAACTCGACGAGCTTCTCGATCTCCTGGTCGGTGATGAGCGCGCCCTGGGCACGGGTGAGCTTCCCGCTGCCCGGCGGCAGATAGAGCATGTCGCCCTTGCCCAGCAGTTTGTCGGCGCCCATCTGGTCGAGGATGGTGCGCGAATCGACCTTGGCCGCGACCTGGAAGGCGATGCGCGCCGGGATGTTCGCCTTGATCACGCCGGTGATGACGTCCACCGACGGCCGCTGCGTGGCGACGATGCAGTGGATGCCCGCCGCGCGGGCCATCTGGGTGATGCGGGCGATGGCCATCTCGACGTCCGCCGGCGCGACCAGCATGAGGTCGGCGAGCTCGTCGATGATGACGACCACGTAGCTGAGCTTCTCCGGGATGATGATGTCGTCGTCGCGGGGCACGACGATCTGCACGTCGACCTCGACGGCGAAGCCTTCCGCGCCGGGCTCGACCTTCTCCTTCTTGGCCATCAACGGGAGCTCGGGCTCGGTCTGCGGCAGGGGCTTGTCTTTGGGGCGGTCGTTGAAGCCCTTGATGTTCCGGACACCGACCTTGGCGAAGATCTGGTAGCGCTTCTCCATCTCGTTCACGACCCAGCGCAGCGCGAGGATGACCTTCTTGGGGTCGGTGACGACCGGGACGACGAGGTGGGGTAGGGCGTTGTACTGCTGGAGCTCGACGACCTTGGGGTCGATCATCACGAAGCGCAGCTGGTCGGGGCCGAACTTGTAGAGCAGCGACGCGATGATGGTGTTGATGCAGACGGATTTCCCGGAGCCGGTGCTGCCGGCGATGAGCACGTGCGGCATCTCGGCGAGGTCGGCGATGATCGGGTGGCCGTAGACGTCCTTGCCCAGGGCGAGCGGGATGCGGGCCTTCGAGTTCGTCCACTCGGGCGACTCCAGCAGGTCGCGCATGATGACTTTGGTCTTCACCAGGTTCGGCACCTCGATGCCGACGGACGACTTGCCGGGGATCGGCGCGAGAACGTTGAGGCGCTCCGCCTTGAGCGCGGCGGCGAGGTTGTTGGTGAGGGCGGTGATCTTCTCGAGCTTCACGCCGGCGGCCGGATGCAGCTCGTAGCGCGTGATGGTCGGGCCGCGCGTGATGTCGCCGGGGAAGACCTCGATGCCGAACTGCGCGAGCGTCTGCACCATCAGCCGCGAGTTGGCCAGGTAGTCGTCCTTGGTCTCGGTGGATTTCACCGTGAGGTCGGGACGGTTGAGCAGGTCGAGGTCGGGCAGGCAGTAGCCGTCGATCATCGGCGTGCTGGCGACCGTGATGGGCCGGGGCCGGCGCGGCTGCATCTTGCCGCCGCGGACGAGATTGCCGCCGGAGACCGGCGAGAAGGGCACCGCGGCGGCGGCGAGCGCATCGGCCTCGTCCGGGGTCTCGTCGTCGGCTGCGTCGGGAGCGTCCGGAGCCGCTTGGCCGGGCTTCCAATCGTCGTCGGCCGGTGCCGGTGCCGGCGCAGTGGTCTTCAGCGCGGACTTGCGGCCCAGGATGGCGTCGACCGGCGTGGCCGCGGCGATCTCCTTGCCGGTGATGACCAATCCGTCGCCGACCGGTTCTTTGCCGGGGCCGGGATGGCTGCGGGGAAGGCTGTTGTCCTGGAACCGCGGCTCCGGGACCGGCCGCAGATCGGCACCGAGGCCGCTGTTGGCCGGCTCGACGGCCACGGGTTCCGGGGCCGCCGGTCGTGGTGTCTTGGCCGCGAGTCTGGCCTTCGCGGCGGCTTCGGCGGCGGCCTTCTGTTCGAGCAGCTTGGTCTGCTTGGCGAGCTCCTTCGATTGCTTGGCGAGAGCGGCCTGGTCGGCGGCGAACTTCTCTTCGTCGGTCTTCGGCTCGCGGACCAGGAGCCGTTTCGCGAGCTCGAGCGGATGCACGTCGGCGAGGATCGCCAGGCATCCGAGATAGAGCGCGGCATAGACCAGCGCGGCGCCGACGGGGTTCACGAGGTAGACGACCGCGCGGTCGAGCTCGCTCCCGAGCAGGCCGCCGGCGCCCTTGGAATTGCCGGTGGTGCCGAAGTGGAACCCGTAGCCGGTCAGCAGGTCGAGGATGCCCATGCTCGCGATCTGGAGGCCGATGGCGGCGAAGAGCGTGCGCCATCCGCGCCAGAGGTAACCGAGCGCGGGGACGAAGGTGGCCAGACCGAACCCGATGAGCAGCGCGACCAGCACGAACATCGATGCGCCGAACCCGAGCGTCAGCACGTAGGCGACCCATGCCCCCATCAGGCCGAGCGTGTTGTGCGGGGGATGGTTGGGCGGCTGCTTGACCCAGGAGATGTCGTTGCGGTCGTAGGACAACAGCGCGACGAGCAGCAGGGCGGCGATGCCCAAGAGCGCCAGACCGAGCAGTTCTCCGGGACGTTTCTCGGGTGGATCGGTGTCGTTGGACTTGGCGCGCGGCACGGGGCGATTACCGGGCGTGATTTCCGTGAACGCAAGCCGTTTGGGGGATCCTCGCGGCGACCGGCCCGAACTCGGCGCCCTACGCCGGAGCCGACGCTCGCCAACGAGGGCGCCTCGGCGCACGGTGCGGGTCCGATGCTCCTCGCGTTGAACGAATCCTTCCTCTGGGCCTCGCTGGTGTGGGGTGCGGTCGGCACCGCATACTTCGTCTACGGCACGCGGCAGAAGGAACCGTGGCCGTTCGCCGGCGGGCTCGTGATGATCGGGGCGTCCTATCTCATCGACGCCTGGTGGCTCATGTCGCTCGTCTCGATCGCGGTGATCTTCGGCGTGCGATGGCTGATGCGGCGGGATTTCATCTGAGCTCCGCGCCGCACCTCGACTCCGATCGCCTCGGGACGTGCCCGCTTTCCCCGGCGACTTCAGTCGATCGATCAGATCGGCGCGGACACTCTTCGAGATGATCCGCAGCGATGTTCCGTCCTACTGCACCCGCACGCGGAAGAATCCGGTGAGGCCGGCGAGGGCGGCCTCCAGCTTCTTGACGGAGCCGTCGCCGGAGATGGTCTGGGCGACGGTCCAGGTCGGATCGGCGAGGCCGGCCTTCGTCTCCAAGACATAGGACACCCCGGTCTGCGTCGGGAGCGTGAAGCCCAGAGGGCCACCGGGCACGAAGGTCACGGCACCGAGCTTCACCTCCGTCGGCGTGACCGGAGCCGCGGCGATGGCGGCGTAGATGGCCTGGGTGCCGTCGGCAAGCCGCACCAGCAACGCCACGTCGTCGCCATCGCCGTCCACGAGCGTGATGCCGGTCAACGCCTGGCCATCGAGTTTCGGCGGGGTGATGCCGTCGGGGTAGGGCAGCAGGGCTTCCGCGTTGCCGTCGGTGCCGAACGTGGCGGTGCCCACGTTGATCGTGCCGTCGCTGAAGCGGGCTCCCAGCCCGTAGAAGCTGTTCTTGCCACCGCCCGCGGCGGAGACCATCTCGCTGACCCCGAGGAAGGAAAGAGGCCCGTCGAGATCGACGTTCACGAACTGGACGCCCCGCTGGAAGTAGGTCTTGGAACCGTTCTGGGCCGGATGCTTGTCGTTTCCGTCGATGAGCTTGGTGATGACCCCGTCGGGACCGGCGCGATAGATGCCGTTGGGGCCTCTGCCCAGCGGATCCGCGGAGGCGACGAAGCCGACGTTCTGTCCGTCGAAGGCCACCTGATACTGGCCGGGCTGGCCCGTGAAGCCGCCGAGCGAGCCGGGCAGGTCATCGTCGGTCTGGATGATCGTGCGCAGCGTCGTGCCGTCCCAGCGAAAGATGCCGTTCTTCAGCGCGCCGTTCTCGAAGAACTGCGCCGATCCCACGACCTCGTGGCCGACGCGCACGGGATAACCGAATCCGTTCAGGGTCTTGCCGCCGACCGGGGTGGCCGAATCGAAGACCTTGGTGATCTTCCCGTCGCGCCACTCGAAAAGTCCGTAGACGAAGCCCGGCCGGCCGTAGAAGACCTCGCCGAAGAAGTTCAGCGCGCCTTCGGTCTCGTCGGTGGTGAAGTGGACGGTGTCGAACGTGCTGCCGGTGGGCGACAGCGTGTCGGTGTAGACCAGCTTTGTCAGCGCGCCTTTGTGCCAACGGAACAGCCCCTTCTTGGTCTGCGCTTCGCCGGCGACGATGTGCAGCTTGCCGTCGCGCAGCGTGAACCGCTCGATGACGCCGAAGTTCGCCCCGGTCGTGCCAGGGATGGGGTCACCCTTGGCGAGCACCTTCACGAAGGTGCGGCCTTTCCAGACGGGGTTTTGTGCAGCGGCGTCGATGGTCGCGTAGAGGCCGGCGAACAAGCTGAGGACAGCGGATACGGAACGGGTGATGGGAGCGTTCATGGTCTTGACTTGCCGATTTTTGGTGGGGCGGCCGCGCTCCGGCCATACGTAAATGCACGTACGACGGGGTCCATCCCAGGCGATGGAACAGCGTTTCGGGCGCCTCGTCGGCGAAGGGGGCCGTCACGTCGGAGGACGCTCGTTCACCCTTCGGGGCATCGTCGTAGCTTGATCCCGATGGATGGATTGCGACCGGGGTCCTGTGCGTTGCGAAATCCTGTAATCCGTCCGCCGCGTTTCCGGAGATAAGAAGACAAGAGCACGCAAACCAGCCGGTGTCACGATCGATGACGGACCTCTCCCCCGAGCGGCCTGCTTCGCGATCGGTGCCCCGGCCACAGCATCGACCTATGACGACATCCCGATCGCGCCGGATCCTGAACCTATTTCCCACGCTGACGGCCATCTTGGCCCTGTTGCTGTCGGTCGTCACCGGAGGCCGGGCCTTGGCGCAAGTCGCCGGAGCGATCGACATCTGGCCGGCCAACAACTCGGTCGAGCTCAAAGGCACGAAACAGTTCGGCGCCTACGTCCCGATCAACCCCAACACGGTCAACTGGTACGTCAACGACGTGCAGGGCGGCAGCGCACAGCTGGGCACCATCACCGCGTCCGGCCTCTACACCGCGCCGGCGACCGCGCCGACCAACAGCGTGCTCACCATCAAGGCGCAGAGCACCGCCTACCCCGGCTCCTTCAAGACCACCTCGCTCACGGTCACCCGGCCGTATCCTTGGTTGTGGAGCGTCTCCCCGGCGTCGCTCCAGGTGGGCAACTACTCGGTGAGCTTCAACGGCAGCGGCTTCGCGCCGGACTCGGTGGCGCAGGCCAACGGCGTGGACCTGGTCACGACGTTCGTGTCGTCGACCAAGGTGGTCGCCACGGGCAACGCCGCCGCCGCGGGGACGATCAAGTTCGCCGTGCGCCAGCCGGGACCCGGTGCGGTCACGGGCAACTCGGTTTCGGTGGTGGTGAGCGTGCCGACCATCGCGGTCTCGGTCGCGCCCTCCGCGGCAAGCGTCCAGCTCGGCAACACTCAGGCCCTCGGCGCCACCGTCACCGGGAATGCCAACACGGCGGCGATCTGGTCGGTGGTCGGCGGCGCAGTGAACGGATCGGTCACCGCGGCCGGTCTCTACACCGCGCCCGCCGTCATGCCGGCGTCCCCGGTGGTGAAGGTGCGCGCTTCGGCGGCCGCCAATCCATCGGTCTTCGCCGACGCGACCGTCACGCTCACCGCGCCGCCGGCCGTCACCGTCGCGGTCGCACCGGCTTCTTCGTCGGTGCCGCTGGGGACCACCCGGTCCTTCGCCGCCACGGTCACGGGCAGCGCCAATACGGCGGTCACCTGGACGGTCCTGGGCGGGTCCGCCAACGGTTCGGTCAGCGCCGCCGGTCTCTACACGCCGCCGGTCGTCCTGCCGGTCCCGGCCGTCGTCACCGTCCGCGCCACATCGGTCGCCAACGCGCTCGTGTCGGCGGACGCGACGGTCACCCTGGTCCCGGCGCCCGTGATCGTCGGTGTCTCTCCCGCGACCGCCAACATCCAGGTCGGCGGCTCCAAGACCTTCCTCGCGAGCGTCACCGGCACGGCGAACCAGGCGGTGACCTGGTCGGTCCTCGGCGGCGCCGTGAACGGCACGATCGATGCCGCGGGCGTCTACCTCACACCGGCGGCCATGCCGGCCTCGCCGACCGTGACGGTGCGCGCGACATCGGTCGCGGATGCCGCGTCCACCGCGGACGCGACGATCATGCTCACGCCGGCGCCCGATTATTCGGCGTTGCTGGCGGCGGCCCGGCTGCTGGAGCAGACGTCCTTCGGGCCGACGTCGGCCGGCATCGCACAGGTGCAGCAGCTCGGTGTCGCCGGATACCTGGCGCAGCAGTTCGCGCTTCCGCCGACGCCCATCCCCGTCCCGGCCGACAACTCGGTGGGCACGCTCCAGCAGTGGCAGCTCGCGACCTTTTCGACCGCGCCCGACCAGCTGCGGCAGCGGGTCGTCCACGCGCTCAGCCAGATCATCGTCGTCTCGGCCAACAAGAACATCTACGCCGACGCGATGCTCCCTTGGATGAACGCCCTCAACCAGCATGCGTTCGGCAACTATCGCGACCTGTTGCGCGACGTGACCAAGAGTTCGTCGATGGGCAAGTACCTCGACCTCGCCAACTCGCGGAAACCGGTCAACGGCAGCGCCGCCAACGAGAACTATCCGCGCGAGATCATGCAGCTCTTCACCATCGGGTTGCGGAAGCTCGGGCCCGACGGCGCCGTGGTGGTTGACGCCGCCGATGTCCCGGTCCCGGTCTACACGCAGGCGGATGTCGCCCAGCTCGCGTTGGCGCTCACCGGCTGGGTCTACGCCCAACCGACCGGCGGATCGGCCTACGAATGGCACGGCGCGCCGATGGTGCCGGATCCCGCGAACCACTCGACCGTCTCCAAGACGGTGCTCGGCGTCGTCATCCCGGCCGGACAGACCGTGCAGCAGGACCTGGAGAGCGTTCTCGATATCCTGATGGCGCATCCGAACACGGCGCCGTTCATCGCCACGCGGTTGATCCGCAGTCTCGTGGCGAGCAACCCGACGCCCGGCTACATCCAGCGCGTGGCCGACGTGTTCGCCGCCACCGGGGGCGACCTGAAGGCCACGGTCACCGCGATCATCACCGACACCGAGGCGCGCAACGACGTGCCGACCGTGGACGGCGGCCGCCTCAAGGACCCGATCCTGCACACCTGCGGCTTCCTCCGCGCGCTGGGCGGCCATTTCAACGACCCCCAGCAGCTGGGCTACCTGTTCGCCTACATGGCGCAGTCGCCGTTGGACGCGCCTTCCGTCTTCAGCTGGTTCTCGCCCCTCTACAAGATCCCGAAGACATCGCTCGCCGGCCCCGAGTTCCAGATCTACTCGCCGATGGAGGCGACGCTCCGCGGGAACTTCTTCCACTACTTCCTCAGCAATCCCGCGAGCACCGACTTCACGGTGGATCTCTCGCCGTTCCAGCCGTTCGGCAACGACATGCCCGGGCTGGTCGAGCTGGTGAACCAGAAGCTGCTCTACGGCCGCATGTCCGCGGCGATGAAGCAGGCCCTCATCACCGCCGCGACGCCGGGCTACGACGCCAAGACGCGCATCGAGACCGTCCTCTACCTCACCGCCCTGAGCGGCCAGTACGCCGTCCAGCACTGAACCCGCCTCCCGGAGAACTCCCGACGAAAGACCACGCCATGAACCAACACCGCATCTCCCGCCGCAGCCTGCTCAAGGGCATCGGGGCCACCGCGATGCTCACCCGCTTCGGCTGGATGAACGCCCTCGCGCAGGCCAACCCGCCCGATTACAAGGCGCTCGTCTGCATCTTCCTCGTGGGCGGCAACGACGGCCACAACACCATCGTCCCGCTCACCCAATCCGAGTTCAACGCGTACAAGGCCGCCCGCGGGTCGCTCGCGCTCCCGGACGGCAACGGCCCGCTGCTGCCGGTGCAGACGCCGGACGGCACGCCGTTCGCCCTCAACAACGGTCTCGGCGCCATCCATCCGCTCTGGGCACAGGGCAAGCTCGGCGTGCTCGCCAACGTCGGCATGCTGGTGAAGCCGGTCTCCCGTCCGCAGTTCCTCGCGAACTCCGTCGCCGTCCCGAGCAACCTCTTCTCGCACTCCGACCAGATCCAGCAGATGCAGGCGGCCATCCCGTCGAGCTCGACCGGCACCGGTTGGGGCGCGCGCGCGGCCGACAGGATCAACGCGCTGAACGGCGGATCCGCCTTCCCCGCCGCGATCTCCTGCGCCGGACCGTCGCTGTTCTGCACCGGCGACGTCATCCGGTCGGCCAGCCTGCTGCCCGGTTTCGACCTCGACCCGAGCGGCATGAACCTCTGGCCGGCCTCGGCGGCGACCGCCCGCAAGAACGGCCTGCAGCAGGTGCTCCAGTTCGACAGCGGCCTCGCGTTGGTCCAGGCGGCGAACAAGGTGCGGAAGGACGCGCTCGACCTGAACGCGCTGATGCAGAGCGGCAACGCGTCCATCTCCACCATCTTCCCGGGCGGGTCGCTCGGCGACCAGCTCAAGCAGGTCGCCAAGCTCATCAAGCTGCGCGGCACCACCGGCATCAAGCGCCAGGTCTTCTTCTGCTCGCTCGGCGGGTTCGACACCCACGGCTCCCAGAGCTGGCAGCATTGGGACCTGCTCAGCCAGGTCGGCGACGCGATGGCCGCCTTCTACAAATGCACCGAGCAAGAGCTCGGCATCGCGGACGGCGTGACCAGCTTCACCTTGTCGGACTTCGGCCGGACGCTCCAACCCAGCGGATCCGGCTGCGACCACGGCTGGGGCAACCACCACCTGATCCTCGGCGGCGCGGTGCAGGGCGGACGGATCCACGGGGCCTTCCCGTCGATGGCCCTGGGCGGACCCGACGACAGCGGCAACCGCGGGGCGTTCATCCCGACGACCTCGACCGAGCAGTACGCGGCGACGTTGGCCAAGTGGCTCGGGGTCACCGACCAGGACCTGCCGCTGGTCTTCAAGAACCTCTACGACAACATCGGGCTCTTCGGGACGGCCGACCTCGGCTTCATGGGCTGAACGGTCGCGGCGGTTCCCGGACACATCCGATGCCGGTGCGCCAAATTCGTTGCTGACCGGTCCCGTGGATCAGGGGCATCGTCGCCGTCTCGCACATGAAACGCCTCCTCCTCGCCTTCTTCGCGTCCGCGACCACGCTGTTCGCGGTCGACATCAGCTCCTTCAACGGCACCTGGCTCATCAAGTCCGCCGAGATGAACGGCGATGAGATCGCCGCCAACTTCACCGACGGCATCGTGATGACGATGAAGGACGGCACCTACGTCTTCGAGACCAACGACTCGACGGCCAAGGGCAAGGTGAAGCTGGACACCAGCAAGACGCCCCCGGCCATGGACCTGACCGAGACGGAAGGCCAGAACGTCGGCCGCGTGCTCGAGGCCATCGCCGAGCTGACGCCGGACGGCTGGCGTTCCGCGGTCTCCATCCAGGGCGGCGCCCGGCCGAAGGAGTTCAAGTCGACCGCCGACAGCGGCATCTTCTTCGCGGCCTACAAGCGCAAGCCCGGCACCGAGCCCGCGGTCGCCCCGATCCGCGTGCTGCTCCTCGCCGGCGGTTGCTGCCATGACTACGCGAAGCAGAAGGACATCCTGAAGGCCGGGATCGAGGCCCGCGCCAACGCGAAGGTCGACGTCATCTTCTCTCCGGACGGCAGCACCAAGCCGCCGTTGCCCATCTACGGGAACCCGGACTACGCCAAGGGCTACGACGTCGTCCTCCACGACGAGTGCGCCGCCGACATCAACGACCCCGCCGTCATCGAAGGCGTGCTCAAGCCGCACCGCGACGGCGTCGCCGGCGTGAACCTGCACTGCGCCATGCACTGCTACCGCATCGGCAACCCGAACGACCCGGCCAAGTCCGGCACGCCGCAGGCGTTCTGGTTCGATTATCTCGGCCTCCAGTCCAGCGGCCACGGCGCGCAGAAGCCGATCGCCATCACCTTCCTCGACGCCAGCAGCCCGGTGACCAAGGGCCTGAAGGATTGGACCACCGTCAACGAGGAGCTCTACAACAACATCCAGGTGGCCGGTTCCACCAAGGCCCTCGCCCGTGGCAAGCAGGATGCCGGCGACCGTCCGGGCCAGAACGATTCCACGGTGGTGTGGACCCACGAGTACGGCGCCAAGAAGACCCGCGTCTTCTCGACCACGATCGGCCACAACAACGAGACCGTCGCCGACGCCCGCTATCTCGACCTCGTCACGCGCGGCGTGCTCTGGAGCACCCACCACCTCAACGACGACGGCACGCCCGCCGCCGGTTACGGTCCGGTCGGCAAGTGATCGTGTGCCCCGTGCCGGGCCGTCCTAGAGCCTGTCATGGACTTTTGAGGAGGCGGATATTTTGCGGAAGGTTTGCGATGGAAGGACTTTGGGCTGGATCATTGGAGGCGGATGGGTGAAGAGCTTTGGATGCCGACAGGACGGAAGGGATATCCGAGTGACGTGAGCGACG